>JANNTF010000530.1:0-11330 GCA_031403455.1 Alphaproteobacteria bacterium
GCGAGACGCAATGCGCTTCGTCGATCGCGAAGAGCGCGATGTCGAACTCGGCCAGGCGGTCGAGCAGACCGCCGCCCAGGAGACGTTCCGGCGAGACGTAGAGCAGATCGAGTTCCCCGGCGCGCAGGGCACGCCACGTCGTCGTGGTGTCTTCAGCCGATTGCGCGGAGTTCAGCGCCGCGGCGCGCACACCGGCCTGGCATAGCGCCTCGACCTGGTCCTGCATCAGCGCGATCAAGGGCGAGATGACGATGCCGAGCCCTGGCCGACACAGCGCCGGGATCTGATAGCAGAGCGACTTGCCGCCACCCGTGGGCATGAGCACCAGCGCCGATCCACCCTCCACCACATGGCGCACGATCTCTTCCTGCGGGCCACGAAACCGCGCATAGCCGAAGACCGTGCGCAGCACGGCGGCGGGATCGGTCGAGGCGCGGCGGACGGGTGAAGCCATGCGTCATCCTAAGCAGGATTCCCGTGATCGAGACACAAGCAGTCAGCGGTGGTCCTCGGCGCGACGACTCAGCGCGGACCTCCCGGCGATCGCAGCGCGTCCGGGCGACCGCGCAGCGTCATCAATGTCTGCAGCATCGTCGCGCTCAGGATCTCCTCCTGCCCGGTGCACGCGAACACGTCGACGCTGGTCACGGTGAGCGTGCGGCCAGGTTTGAGGACGCGTCCCCTCGCGATCAACCGGTCACCAGCCGCGGGCGCCAGCAGGTTCAGCTTGTACTCGACGGTCAGGACCGTCGCGTCATCCGGCATCAGGCTGAAGCCCGCATAGCCGCCGGCGGAATCCGCGATCATCCCGACCACGCCGCCATGCACGAACCCATGCTGCTGCAGGATTCCTGCCGCGACCGGTAGTTCGATCTCGGCCAGACCCGGCGCGACGCGTGTCAGCCGCGCGCCGATCGTCGCCATCGCCGGCTGGCGCGCGAAGCTGTCGCGCACGCGCGCTTCCCAATCGGCGGCCTGCGGCTTGAACTCGGTCATAGGACGATCAGCGTGGCGAGGCCGAGGAACGAGAAGAAGCCGAGCACGTCGGTGATCGTGGTCAGGATCACGGCGGAAGATACCGCAGGATCGACGCCCAGCCGGTGCAAGACCACGGGGATCGTGACGCCGGCGATCCCCGCCGTGATCAGATTGGCCATCATGGCGCCGGCAATGCACAGGCCGATCGCCGGATCGTGAAACCACGCCCAGGCGGCGAGGCCGGTCAGGGTCGCGAAGAAGAACCCGTTCAGGCTGCCGACGATGCCTTCCTTGACCACGATACGTGAAGCATTCGCGGCGGTGAGCTGCCCGGTGGCGATGGCGCGGACGGCGACCGTCAACGCCTGCGTGCCGGCATTGCCGCCCATCGAGGCGCAGATCGGCATCAAGACTGCGAGCGCGACGACTTTCTCGATCGCCGCTTCGAACAGGCCGATCACCGAGGCGGCGAGGAAGGCGGTGCCGAGATTGATGAGCAGCCAGATGAAGCGCAGCTTGGCGGTCTCCAGCGCCGGCGAGTGAACGTCCGTGCCGGCGACGCCCGACAGGCGCATGAGGTCCTCCGCCGTCTCCTCCTCGATGACGTCGACCACGTCGTCGATGGTGATCGTGCCGATCAGCCGCCCGCTGGAATCGACCACGGGCGCCGAGGTCAGATCGCGATCCTTGAACAATCGCGCGACCGACTCCTGATCCATCTCCGCCGGGATCGGTTCCAGATCCGCCGCCAGGATCGCCGAGATCTTGGTCGCGCGCTGCGAGCGCACGAATTTGTCGAGCGGCACCCAGCCGACGGGGCGGTGGCGCGAATCGACGACGAAGAGGTCGTAGAAATCGTCTGGCAGCTCGCCGCTGCCGCGCAGATAGTCGAGGCAGGTCCCGACGTCCCAATGGACGGGCACCGCCACGACGTCGCGCTGCATCAATCGTCCTGCCGAATTCTCCGGAAAGGCCAGCCCTTCTTCGAGCTGGCGGCGGATCGCGCGCGGGATGGCGTGCAGGACCTGGCCGCGCTTGGTCTTCTCCAACCCGTCGATGAGATAGAGCGCGTCGTCGGTATCGAGATTGGCGATCGCGCGCGCGAGATCGTCCGTGCCGAGCCGGGCCGCGACATCGTCGCGCACGCTCTCGTCCAGCTCCGGAATGATCGCCGCCGGAAAGACTGGGCGCAGCAGATCAACGAGCTCGATGCGCCGCTCGCCGGGCAAGGATTCGAACAGGTCGGCGAGTTCGGAGTAATGCAGCGCCGTGGCGAGGATGCGCGCCTGCTCGGTGTCGCCGCTCGCCAGCGCCGCCTCCACGCGCGTGACGAGCGCGGGATCGAGGCCGACCTCGTCGGCCGGCGCGGCGATCTCGCCGCCATCGGCCTCGACCGGCTCGACCATGGCCGGAGCTATCCGCGCACGACCGCAGGACCGAGGCGGTCCTGGGCCTCGACGGCGCACAGCGCCGTCATGTTCACGATCCCGCGCACCGTCGAGGACGAGTCGAGAATATGCGCCGGCTTCGCGAGGCCGAGCATGATCGGACCGACCTTCTGCCCGCCGCCGAGTTCCCGCAGCAGCCCGAAGGCGATATGCGCGGCATCGAGGGTCGGCATGACCAGCAGATTGGCCTCGCCCTTGAGCGTCGCTTCCTGATCCGCCTTCAGGCGCACCTCCTCCGCGAAGGCGGCCTCGGCGCTCATCTCGCCGTCGATCTCCAGCTCCGGCGCCAGAACACGCGCATGAGCGAGCGCGGCGCGCATCTTGAGGGAGCTGTCGGTGTCGAAGGATCCATAGGTCGAGTGCGAGAGCAGCGCCGCGCGGGCACGAATGCCGAACCGCCGCATCACCTCGGCGGCGCGCACCGTCATCGCCGCGATGTCGAGCGCAGCGGGATCGGGCTGCACATGCGTATCGCAGACGAAGATCGTGCCGCGCGGCATGATCAGCGCGGTCACGGCCGCCGGCGTATCGACCTCGGGCAGCAGGCCCACGACGTCGATCACGTCCTTGAGCGCCCGGTGCCAGCGGCCGATCAGGCCGCCGATCATGCCGTCGGCTTCGCCCTGCGCGACCATCAGCGCCGCGATCACCGCGTTGCGCGTACGCACCACCGTGCGCGCGCCGTCGGCGCTCACGCCCTGACGAGCCATGCGACGGTGATAGAACGTCCAATCGCGCTGGTAGTGCGGCAGATCCTCGGGGTTGCGCAGCTCGACATCACGGTCGAGCTGCAGCCGCAGCCCCAGCTTCTCGATGCGCTTGCGGATCGTCTCGCGCCGACCGACGAGGATCGGGATGGCAAGCCGCTCATCGACGATCGTCTGCGCCGCGCGCAGCACGCGCTCGTCCTCGCCCTCGGCATAGACGATGCGCATCGCGCGCTGCCTGGCGCGTTCGAAGATCGGGCGCATCAGGAAGCCCGAGCGATAGACGAACTCCGACAGCTTCTGGCGATAGGCGTCGAAATCCAGGATCGGACGCGTCGCGACGCCCGAATCCATCGCGGCCTTGGCGACCGCCGGTGCGATCTCGAAGATCAGGCGCGGGTCGAACGGCTTGGGGATCAGGTTCTCGGGGCCGAAGGCCGGCGGTTCGCCGCCATAGGCGGCCGCGACCTGCTCGTCGGCAGGCTTGGTCGCCAGATCGGCGATCGCGCGCACCGCCGCGATCTTCATCGCTTCGTTGATCGTCGTCGCGCCGACATCGAGCGCGCCGCGGAAAATGAACGGGAAGCAGAGGACGTTGTTCACCTGGTTGGGATAGTCCGAACGCCCGGTCGCCATGATCGCGTCCGGGCGCACCGCGCGCACTTCCTCAGGCATGATCTCGGGCGTCGGGTTGGCGAGGGCGAGCACGATCGGCCGCGGCGCCATGGTCGCGACCCATTCGGGACGCAGGACGCCGGGCGCGGAGAGTCCAAGGAAGATATCGGCGCCGGCGATCACTTCGGCCAATCGTCGCTGCGACGTCGCGCGCGCGTATCGCGCCTTGCGCGGGTCCATTTCTTCGACGCGACCTTCGTAGACGACACCGGCGATATCCGTGACCCACACGTTCTCGCGCCGCAGCCCGAGATCGACCAGCAAATCGAGGCAGGCGAGCGCGGCGGCGCCGGCGCCCGAAGCCACCAGCTTCACGCTCTCGATGCCCTTGTCGACGACCTTGAGCGCATTGAGGATCGCCGCGCTCACGATGATCGCCGTGCCATGCTGATCGTCGTGGAAGACCGGGATCTTGAGCCGCGTACGCAGCTTCGCCTCGATCTCGAAACACTCCGGCGCCTTGATGTCCTCGAGGTTGATGCCGCCGAAGGTCGGCTCGAGGCTGGCGATGATCTCGACCAGCTTGTCGGGATCGCGCTCGGCGATCTCGATGTCGAACACATCGATGCCGGCGAATTTCTTGAACAGGACCGCCTTGCCCTCCATCACGGGTTTGCCCGCCAATGGACCGATCGCGCCGAGCCCGAGCACCGCCGTTCCATTGGTGATCACGCCGACGAGATTGCCCCGCGCGGTCAATGACGCGGCTTCGGCGGGGTTCTCGACAATGGCCTGGCAGGCGAAGGCGACGCCGGGTGAATAGGCGAGCGCCAGATCGCGCTGATTGGAGAGCGACTTGGTCGCCACGATTGCGAGCTTACCGGGCGTCGGATAGCGGTGATATTCGAGGGCGCTGTCGCGCAGCTTGTCATCTGCCATGAGCGCCCGCGCTTTCGGCTATTGGAGGATCGACCGCCGTTACGCCCCGACGCCGCATTGCGCGGGGCAGAGGCATGATCCGGCCGAAAACAGGGATGACGCCAACGAGAACTTCAAAAGCAAGAACTTGGTGCGGTCGAGAAGAGTCGAACTTCCACAGGGTTTCCCCCACTAGCACCTCAAGCTAGCGCGTCTACCATTCCGCCACGACCGCCTGGAAAGACCATCACCCGCGTGAGAGCCTTGCCAATCAAGGGCGAGGGCAATAGCAAATCATCCCCGTCCACGCAAGCGACAGGCCGCGCCGGAATGGCCCAGAAGGTCAACAACTTGCCGCAACTCGAATGGCGCATCGCGGACGCCCCCGTGGACTATCCCGAAGCGCTGGCCACGATGGACGCGCGCGTCGCGCGCAGATCCATGCGGGCACGGCGCCGGAACTCGTGTGGCTGCTCGAGCACCCGCCGCTCTATACCGCCGGCACCTCGGCGCGGATGGAGGATCTCCACGACGCGACGCGCTTGCCCGTCTTCGCGACGGGCCGGGGCGGGCAGCTCACCTATCACGGGCCAGGCCAGCGCGTGGCCTATGTCATGCTCGATCTCAAGCGCCGCGGCGGCGACGTGCGGCAATTCGTGCATGATCTCGAGGCTTGGCTGATCGCCACCCTTGCCCATCTCGGCGCGAGCGGCGAGCGGCGAGCGGGGCGCGTCGGCATCTGGGTCGATCGCGGCGCCCATCCGCTCGGCGGCCGGCGCGAGGACAAGATCGCCGCCATCGGCGTGCGCGTGCGCCATTGGATAAGCCTTCACGGCGTGTCGCTGAACCTCGATTGCGACCTCTCGCATTTCGCCGGCATCGTACCGTGCGGCATCGCGGACCCGCGCTACGGCGTCACATCGCTGCACGACCTCGGTCTGCGCGTCACCCTGCCGCAGCTCGACGCGGCGATGCGCATCACCTTCGCCCCAACGCTCGGCGCGCGGGGCGATTAGCGTGGCCATTGCGCCGGCGACCGCGATGCTCTTTGATGCCGCATCGCAATCCGATCGGCTCAGCCAAGGTTGCACCTCGCCCTGGGACTCGGCCATCGCGAATGAGGGGGAAGAAAATCATGACCCAAGATGTAATCGCTAAATGGGAGATGAGCCGGCGCCGTGTGCTGGGCAGCGCCGCTGCGGCAGCGGGGCTGGGCGCGTTTGGCGCCGATGCCATGGCGCAAGTCGCCGGACCCTGGAGTCAGGCGCCAGGCGGCAAGGTCGACAAGGTCAATTTCGTCGTCTGGACCTATGGCGACATCTACACCCAGATCGCGCGCCGCTTCGAGGCGGATTGGGGCGTCAAGGTCGAGCCGACGATCTCGTCCTTCAACGACCATCCGACCAAGCTCACGACGATGTTCGCGGCCGGCGAGAAGGTCGATGTCTCGCAATCCTCGCCGTTCTCGTTCCCGAATTTCGTCGAGCAGGGCCTCGTCGAGCCGATCGACGGGCTGCCGGGCGCCGACGAGTACATCAAGGATTTCACGCCCTTCACCAAGCAGGTCGCGACCTACAAGGGCAAGACGATGGGCCTGCCCTATTTCTCCGCGATCTGGGTGTGGAACTACAACGAGGAGCTGCTGGAGAAGGCCAAGCTCGCGAAGCCTTTCGCCAGCTACGAAGAACTCATCGAGCATAGCGTCAAGGCGAAGAAGGATGGCGTGTCGCGCTATCCGATCCTATGGATCGCCGGCGTCGGACTCGAGCAGCTGCCGGGGACCTGGTACCAGATGACCTGGAATCGCGGCGGCAAGTTCTTCGACGCGCAGGGCAACCACATGCTCGGCGCCGGGTCGGTCGCGCGCGAGACGCTGAAATTCTGGGCCAACACCTTCGAGAAGGGGCTCGACATCGCCGACCCGGAATCGCTCAAGGTCCAGTTCACGCAATCGGCGAAGGCGTTCGGCGCCGGCCAGACTCTCTATCGCGGCCCAAACCACCATTACGGCCTGAACATCGCCAATGATCCCGCGCAATCGCCCAAGGCCGGCAAGATCAAGGTCCATGGCTCGCCGGGCGACGGCAAGACGATCGGCGTGACGCATGTCTACTTCCTGTCGACGGCGAACCGGAACAAAGAATGGGCGTGGAAGCTGCTGCAGTATCTCGGCGGCCGCAGCAAGGACGGCAACTACACCCAGGCCAACAGCCTCGCGAAGGACGCGATGCTCGGCTCGGGCTATCAATCGGTCATGAAGAGCGATGTGGTGCGCAAGGGCTGGGCGCCGTGGGGCGATGCCGATGCGATCCTCAAGATGTGGGACAACGCCACCTATGCCGGTGAAGTCTGCACGTCGATGTATCAGCCCTGGCATTTCCCGTGGACCGATCAGCTCAACATCGAGGTGCAGAAGACGCTGACCGGACAGATCACGCCCGATCAATGCTGCGACAATCTGATCAAGGGCATCGCCGACGCGAAGCGCAAGATCTGACGGCGAAGGATCGGCCCCGCCGCGCGCATGAGCGCAGCGGGGCCGAGCGCTACGAGATGATCAGTACCGGCGTGGGAAGGGGATGAGCGCGGCGCGCCAGGATGGCGGCCGCTGGTTCCGGCGCGAGATGTCGGCCGGCAGCTTCGCGTTCTTCATGAACCTGCCGACGATGCTGTGCCTCGCGCTGGTGCTCGCCTACCCGGTGATCTATGCGGGCTATCTCTCGGTCCATCGCGTGGGGTTGGCGCAGCTGCGTCGCGGCGAGTTTCCCTTCAACGGCTTGGACAATTTCGAGCGCCTGTTCGAAGACCGGCTGTTCTGGCTCGCGCTCAAGAATACCTTCATCTTCACCTTCATCACCGTCGGCGCCGAGGTGATCCTCGCGGTGCTGATCGCGTTGCTGATCAACCAATCCACCCTCTGGACCTCGCGCCTCACGCGGTTCCTGATCCTGCTGCCTTACGCGATCCCGCCGATCGCCAACGGCCTGATCTGGTCGTTCATGTACAGTTTCCAGTTCGGCTTCCTCAATCGGATCCTGTTCTCGGCGGGGATGATCAGCGAGCCGATCAACTGGTCCGGCAACCCCGAGACGGCGCTCTATGCGGTCACGGTGCCCTATATCTGGCGCACGCTGCCCTTCGCGATCCTGCTCGTTCACGCCGCGCTGCAGGGAATTCCACGCGAACTCTACGAACAGGCGGCGGTCGATGGCGCCACGGCCTGGCAGCGTTTCTGGCGGATCACCCTGCCGCTGCTGCGACCGATCATCGCCGTGATCCTGATCCTGCGCACCTCCTTCGCCTTCGCGGTGTTCGAGGAGATTCTCGCCATCACGCAAGGCGGCCCGGGCGACGCGACCTGGGTCGCTGCCTGGTACAGCTACAAAGTGACCTTCTCGCCACCCAATAATTTCGGCATGGGCTCGGCGTCCGCCTATGTGCTCGCCCTGCTGATCGGCGCCATGGCCCTGATCTACGTGCGCTTCGTCTATCGCCGGGTGACCATGTGATGTTCGCGATGTCGCGCACCACGCGAATGCTGCTGCATCTCGCCAATGTCGTGGTGATCGCGTTCATCCTGCTGCCGCTCGTCGCGGTCGTCATCGGCAGCATCCAGTCGGAGAAGGCTCTGCAGGCCGATACCCGTCGCCTGATGCCGCTGGAGTTCACGCTCGATAATTTCGCCGTGATCCTCAGCAAAGGAGAGCAGAAGGGAAAGATCTTCGAGCAGGTCACCTACCTGCCGGACAACATCAAGAGCTTCTACACCGCGTTCACCAATTCGGCCATCGTCGCTCTGTCAGTCACGTTCCTGACGCTGCTCTTCGGATCACTGTCGGCCTACACGATTGCGCGCCAGCGCTTCCGCTGGACCGTCGTCCTCATGCAGGCGAACATCGTCGCGCGCTTCGTGCCGGCGATCGTGCTGATGATCCCGCTCTACATCGTGATGCGTTCGATCGGCCAGCTGAACTCCCTCAGCGGCGTCATCATCGCCGAGACCGGTTTCCTGCTGCCCTATGCGATCCTCATCCTCGCCCCCTATTTCGACTCGATCCCCAGCGAGCTCGAGGACGCGGCGCGCATCGATGGCTGCACACGCATCGGCGCCTTCGTGCGCATCGTCCTGCCGCTCTCCACGCCCGGCCTCGCGGCCTGCGGCGTGATCATGTTCATCATCTCCTGGCACGAGCTGCTGATCCCGCTGATCCTCAATGCGCGCCCGGATTTCATGACGCTGCCGGTGGTGATCGCGAGCCTCGTCGGCGACGTCCATGTCTTCTTCAATCTGATGATGGCGATCTGCCTGCTGGCGCTGGCGCCGACGGTGATCCTCGTCGCGCTGCTGCAGAAATATGTCGTCCAGGGCCTCTCGGTCGGCGCCGTGAAGGGTTGACGAAGGCGCCGCAGGCGACGTCTTGGGCACCGCCAGATCAGATCGTCGGCAGGCGGTGGAAGCCCAGCTCCATCGGCATCTCAGCCGGCACGTGGCTGACGGCTTCGACGCGCGCGAGCGGCGGCCCACCCCAGCAGGCGTCGACCATACGCTCGACGGTGTCGCGGGGACCGGCGAACACGGCCTCGACGCGCCCATCCTTCAGGTTGCGGACCCAGCCATCGAGGGCGAGACGGCGCGCGGTCTCCTCGATCCAGCCGCGATACCACACGCCCTGGACACGGCCGACGACGAAGACGTGCAACGCGATGCGCTCGCTCATCCCCACGCCGCCGCGAACAGGCATTTGAAGCTCGTGCGCACCGCACCTTCCGCAACGCCGCGCAGCGTAGGCTCGTCCATCGCGTCCCCACCGCCATGGGCCAGCGCATTGCGCTGCGCACGCAGCCAATCGATATCGGGCGGTGCCGGCCGATTGTCCCCGGCGGCCGCTCGCGCACGCTCGACCGCTTCGACCAGCGCCCAGGCGAGCAGGATCACCCCCGTCCAGGCGCCACTGCAGAACGCGAGTTCGAGATCACCCAGCAATGCTTCTGCGCGCGCATCCAGCGCCAGCGGCACGGGGCCCGCATTCAGATCATGAGCGGACCAGAACCAGGCGCCGCGGCGACGCCACTCGGCCGCATCCGGCGGCGTCAGCGTGCGACCCATCGCGGCACTCAAGCGAATTCGATGATCTTCTGGTCGACCGCGAGACTGTCACCGGCCTGAGCGTGCAGCTTCGCGATCACGCCGTCACGCTCCGCGCGCAGCATGTTCTCCATCTTCATCGCTTCGACGATGCAGAGCTCTTCGCCTGCCTTGACGTCCTGGCCCGGTTTCACCGCGATCGCCTTGAGCAGACCGGGCATCGGTGACAGCAGAAAGCGCGACATGTCCGGCGGACGCTTGACCGGCATCAGCCGAGCGAGCGCGGCGACGCGCGGCGTGTGCACGATCGCCTTCACCTTGGCGCCGGCGTGCGAGAGCCAGAGGCCGACGCCGTTCGTATCGACCTGGACCGTCATCTCATGCCCGCCGATGCGGCCGCGGAACAGCGTGTCGCCGACGCGCCACTCGCTGTCGACGGTCACCGCGCTGCCATCGGCGCGGATCGCGGCTCCCGGTGCGATCTGGAGAACGTGATCTTCGCCGCCATCGATGTCGAGCCCAACCACATAGGCCGCGGGCACCACGCGCCGGTGCCCGGCGAGCTGATCGTTGATCATCGCTTCGCGCTGATGTATCCGATGCTGCACCGTGGCCCCGACGACCGCCAAGCGCGCTTGCGTCTCCGGCGGCAGGATCGCGCCCTTGAAGCCGCCCTTGAACTCCTCGGCGATGAAACCCGTCGAAAGCCGCCCGGCCTGGAAGCGCGGATGGCGGATGAGCGCCTGCAGAAAGGGAATGTTGTGGTTCAGGCCACGCACCACATAGGCGTCGAGCGCCGCGGAGAGCCGCGTCCGCGCCTCCTCGCGCGTGGCGCCCGAGCCGATCAGCTTGGCGATCATCGGGTCGTAGTACATCGAGATCTCGCCGCCATCGAAGATTCCCGCATCGACGCGCACGCCCTCGCCTTCGGGCGGTTGATAGCGCGTGAGGCGCCCGATCGACGGCACGAAATCACGCAGCGGATCCTCGGCGTAGACGCGCGCCTCCACCGCCCAGCCACGCAGCGCAATGTCGCGCTGCTTGAACGGCAGCTTCGCGCCTGCGGCCACGCGGATCATCCATTCCACGAGATCGATGCCGGTCACGATCTCGGTCACGGGATGTTCGACCTGGAGGCGCGTATTCATCTCCAGGAAGAAGAAGTTGCGCTTTGCATCGACGATGAACTCGACGGTTCCGGCGGAGCGGTAATCGACTGCCTTGGCGAGCGCCACGGCCTGGGCGCCCATCGCGGCGCGAATCTTGGCATCGAGCAACGGCGACGGCGCCTCCTCGATCACTTTCTGATGCCGACGCTGGATCGAGCATTCTCGCTCGCCGAGATGGATCAGATTGCCGTGCGAATCGCCGAGGACCTGGATCTCGATGTGGCGTGGATGCTCGATGTACTTCTCGATGAAAACGCGGTCATCGCCGAACGCGGATTTGGCTTCCGAGGTCGCGGACCGGAATCCCTCGCGCGTCTCGACATCGTTGAAGGCGATGCGCATGCCCTTGCCGCCGCCGCCGGCGGAGGCCTTGATCATCACGGGGTAGCCGACCTTGCGCGCGATGACG
>JANNTF010000531.1:0-2708 GCA_031403455.1 Alphaproteobacteria bacterium
AGAGGACAGCAACCGTTGCGGTAGAGAGGGCCCTACTGGTGTGGACAATGGCACCCTCAATGGCAGGCTTTATCGGCGCCGTGGTGTTGAGTTTGGCGACGTGATGACGTTCGAGGAGCATCGCGGCGCGATCAAGGGCAAGACCGTCGCGTGGTCGGGCGACGGCAACAACATGGCCGGATCCTGGATCCAGGCGGCGGCGCGTTTCAACTTCACGCTCAAGCTCGCCTGCCCGCCCGAACTGGCGCCGCCGGCGGACATTCTCGGCTGGGCGCGCGGCGAGGGCGCCAAGGTGGTGGTGACGCATGATCCGGCGCAGGCGGTGCAGGACGCCGACGCCGTGATCACGGACACCTGGATGTCGATGGACCAGGAAAGCAGCGCCGCCAAACTCGGCGGCGAGAAGCGTCACAACATGCTGGCGCCCTATCGGGTCGATCAGCATCTGATGGCGCACGCGAAGCCCACCGCCATCTTCATGCATTGCCTGCCCGCGCATCGCGGCGAGGAAGTGACCGACGACGTGATCGACGGTCAGCAATCCGTGGTCTGGGACGAGGCCGAGAACCGCCTGCATGTACAGAAGGGCATCCTCGCCTGGTGCCTGGCCTGATTTTCCTTTCACTCGGGAACGAGCGCAGATCATGACCATTGCCCACGACGTCGTCGGACTCGGCAACGCCATCGTCGATGTCATCTCCAAGACCGATGACGGATTCCTCGCGCGCCACAAGCTGGCCAAGGGCGCGATGACGCTCGTCACCAGCGCACAGGCGGACATCCTCTACGCCGATATGGGACCCGCGATCGAGATGTCCGGCGGCTCGGCCGCCAACACGATGGTCGGCATCGCGTCGCTCGGCGGACGCGCCGCGTATATGGGCCGCGTCTTCGCCGATCAGCTCGGCCAGGTTTTCCGTCACGACATCCGCGCTTCGCGCGTGCATTTCCAGACGCCAGCGGCGAAGGACGGCCTGCCGACGGCGCGCTGCATGATCCTCGTCACGCCCGATGCCCAGCGCACGATGCAGACCTATCTCGGCGCCTGCGTCGAATTCGGCCCCGAGGACGTCGACCCGAAGATCATCGAGGCCTCGCAGATCACCTATCTCGAGGGCTATCTCTGGGATCGGCCGCAGGCCAAGGACGCGTTTCGCAAGGCGATGCAGATCGCGCATGCGAAGGGCCGCAAAGTGGCGCTGACGCTCTCGGACGCATTCTGCGTCGACCGCCATCGCGCCGAGTTCCGGGACCTCGTGGAAAATTCCGCCGACATCGTCTTCGCCAACGAGTCCGAGATCCTGTCGCTGTGGCAGGTCAAGAGCTTCGATGAAGCGGCCCGGCTGTGCGCCAACCATCCCAAGCGGGTATGGGCGCTGACGCGATCGGAGAAGGGCTCGGTCGTGATCGGCGATGCGACCGCGGCGCCGGTCCCGGCCGAGAAGGTCGAGCGCGTGGTCGACACCACGGGTGCCGGCGATCTCTACGCCTCCGGCTTCCTGCTCGGCCTGGCGCATGGCCGGCCGCTCACCGATTGCGCGCGCCTGGGCCATATCTGCGCCGCCGAAATCATTTCCCATGTCGGCGCCAGGCCCGACACCGATCTCGCCGCGCTGGTCAAGACGAAGCTGGGGTAGCGCGCAACACCGGTTCTGCCGCGCTCACCCGCGCGCGCGCAGCGCGGCCAGACCATTGCGTTGCTGGCCTTGCGCGTCGAAATTCGCGGGGTCGAGCCAGCACTCGAAGCCGCGCTGCACGGCGGGCCAATCGCCGTCGAGGATCGCGAACCAGGCGGTGTCGCGGCTGCGGCCCTTGATGATCATGTGCTGGCGAAAGATCCCTTCGAACACGAAGCCCAGCCGCTCGGCCGCGCGCCGCGACGGCAGATTATGCGCGTTGCACTTCCATTCGTAGCGGCGGTAGCCGAGTTCGAACGCGTAGCGCGCGAGCAGATACATCGCCTCGGTCGCGGCGATGCTGCGCTGCAGATGGGGCGAGTAGACGATGTTCCCGACCTCCATCACGCGGTGGGACGTGTCGATGCGCATCAGGCTCGCGAGGCCGAGCACGGCGCCGGTTGCGGGATCGCGCAGCGCATAAAAATACGGGTCTGCCGCGTCGAGGCGCTGATCGAGCCAGGTTCGGAAGGCCGCCAGATCGGCGAAGGGCCCGGCGCCCATGTAGAGCCACAGCGCGTCGCGCTCCGGGCCATGCGTCGCCGCGAACAACGACGCCGCATCGCGCGCGGCGTCGGGTCGATCGACGATCACGTTGCGCCCGCGCAGGGTGACCGGGCCGGGGCGCGGCGCGGGGCTCAGCAGCGCAGTGGGCAGACGCTTGCCGATGGGGAGACCCTCCGCCGTTCGGTCGGCGTCAGGCGCATCTCGAGACATTTGAAATTCCTTGCTGAAGCCCCGCACGATCCACGACCGGCGACCGCGAGGCAAGCTTTGTGCCGTGCGCGTGTTCGCCGCGTTGAAACCGTCTAGTCTCGCCGCCTGCAACCGGATGGGAGTCGACGATGACGGGACTGATGCGATCGCTCGCCAACTACGCGCCCGCGCGCCGCGCCGGCGATTTCATCTTCGTGTCCGGCGCCTCGGCGCGCCAACCCGACAACACCACTCCGGGCGCCAAGCTGGTCGGCGGCGCGTGGGTGACGGACATCCGCGTGCAGACCGACGCGACGCTGACGCGCATCGACGGCG
>JANNTF010000532.1:0-2029 GCA_031403455.1 Alphaproteobacteria bacterium
CCTAGCTCGAGTCGAGGAGGGGCAGCGCGCGAAGCGCGCGGGGTGGTGAGTCAGTGATCCGGCGCCATCTCGACATCTGCCACGACGCCAACGCGTTCATCTCCACCTCGTCGTTTGCGAAGCGCGCCACGCGGATCGCGCAGCAGCACCTCTGGGCGCGTGGTGCCGTGGCGCGAATGATGCTTGAGACGTAGTCACCACCCAGGCGATCTCGCCTTCGTGAGATCGCCTGTCCCTCCTCATTCGAGGAGGGACAACGAGCACAGGCAGGCCTTTCGCACGGGACATAGATGTGTGCATCCCGTAGATTCGAACGGGAGGGACGTCGTACTGGTGTCTGCGTCCCGGCACAGGCCGGTGTGTCATGTTCGTGGGAATCCTGATTAGCATCAGGTGAGAAAAAGCGGCGAAGGACCCGAACATGTGTGCTCTGATGCCGGCGACTAGCGTGGCGCTCGCTGAACGCGGATCGACCGATTCGATCAGGGCGCGGCGACCAAGCCCGGTGTGAGCACCTCAGCGCAGCGCATCGACCGGCCACTCCTTGGCATCGGGTTGACGCTGGTTTTCGCCGCGCTGTCGAGCCATCTCGACGTGGTGTCCAAATGGTTCGCGCAGACCTACCCCGTGCTCGAACTCGTCTGGATCCGCTTCTCCGCGCAGACGATCGTGTTCCTGGTCCTCATACCCTGGCTCGGCTGGCGACGCGTGACCGGCACGCGCGCGGCCAAACTCCAGATCGCGCGCGGAACGGCGCTGTGGTTCTCGGCGACGCTCTTCGTCGCCGGCTTGAGCTACTTGCCGTTCGCGACGACGATGGTCCTCGGTCAGACCGCGCCGCTGATCGTGGCCGCGATCGCTCTGCCGCTGCTCGGCGAGCGGGTCGGGCTCAAGCGCTGGGCGACGATCCTGCTGGGCTTCGTCGGGCTGGTGATCGTCGTCCGGCCGGATTTCCGCAGCTTCGACTGGGCGATGCTGTTCCCGCTCGGCACCGCATGCGCCTATGCGCTCTACCAGGTGATGACGCGGTATGTGGCGGGCGTCGACGCCGCGCTGCCGAGCCTGTTCTACACCGCATTGATCGGCTGGCTCCTGGCGAGCCTGTTCGTGCCGTTCGTCTGGGTGACTCCGACGCTGCCGCATCTCGGCATTCTCTTCGCCCATGGCATCGGGATCGGTCTCGGGCATTTCATCCTGATCCGCGCCTTCACCTATGCACCGGCGTCTCTCGTCGCCCCGCTGGGCTATACCTCGCTGATCTGGGCCGTCATCCTCGGCTGGTTCGTCTTCAATGAGTCACCCGATGCCGGTACGCTCAGCGGTGGCATGCTGATCGCCATATCGGGCATCCTGCTTGCCCGGAACGCCACCACGGAGCCGCGAAAATGAGCCGTCACCACGTGATCGAGTCCTCGCCTGAGACGATCCATTGGGGAGTCTTCGATCCGGCGCTCAAGCCGGTGATCACCGTGCAATCCGGCGACACCGTGACGTTCAACTGCGTTTCGGGCGGGCGCGATGCGATGCCGCCGCCGCCGTTCGTGATCCCGCCCGAGTTGCTCGAGATCCACGCCAAATGCGCGCCGCGCGCGCCGGGCCACATCCTCACCGGTCCGGTGGCCATCGCCGGCGCCGAGCCGGGCGACACGCTGGAGATCCGCGTCAAGGACATCAAGGTGCGGACGGATTGGGGCTACAACGGATTTCGACCCTTGCGCGGCACGCTGCCCGAGGATTTTCCCTATAGCCGGATCATCCATATCCCCGTCGATCGCGCGCGCAACATCGCCATGCTGCCCTGGGACATGGAGCTGCCGCTGTCGCCGTTCTTCGGCGTGATGGGCGTGGCGCCACCGCCGCATTACGGCGTCGTGAGCACCATCGAGCCGCGCGAATATGGCGGCAACATCGACCTCAAGGAGATGACCGTCGGCTCGACCCTCTATCTGCCGGTCTTCAACAAGGGCGCGCTGTTCTCCTGCGGCGATGGCTACGGTCGTAAGGGTCAGGACGGCAATCACGAATTGAC
>JANNTF010000533.1:0-23243 GCA_031403455.1 Alphaproteobacteria bacterium
GCAAGGGTGGTCGTCCGCCGCTACTGGCCACGGAAATTCGCGTCCAAACGGCGAGAGCGATCCTCGCCGACAAGAGCATCACCGCGGTCTCGATCCTGACGCCGCCCAACACGCATCTCGATCTCGTCCGGCGGGCGGCCAGGGCCGGCAAGCACATCCTGCTCGAGAAGCCGATGGCCGAGAATGCCGCGGCCTGTTCGCGCATCGCCGCCACCGCGACGGCACATCGCATCGTGCTACTGCTCGGCCACACCATGCGCTTCTTCCACAGCTGCCAGGTCGCCAAGCAGCTGATCGTCGCCGGCGAGATCGGCGAACCGGTGCTCGGCACGAGCACGATGATGAAGATCTGGATGCAGGCAAACCGGCGACCCTGGCATCTTGGCGAGACCAGCGGCGGCGGCATGCTGCTGACCGCCGGCATCCACGCCCTCGATCGCCTGATGTGGCTCATGGATGCGCCCGTCACGCGGGTCAGCGCGACGATGCGTACGGCATTCCACGACCAGGAGGCCGATGATCTCGCGCTGCTGTTCCTGCGCTTCGCCAATGGCGCCGCCGGCTCGGTCACCAGCGTCGGCTATCGCGACGGCGCGCCGAGCTTCGCGGCCGAGATCGTCGGCACGAGGGCGACTCTGCGCGTCGATCTGCTCGGCGCCGGCAGCGTCGCGATCGGGCGCCGGAATTCCTGGTCGGCGGTTCCCGACTCCGCCGAGCCCGAGGCCCAGCTTCAAGCGATCACCCGCGAATGGATCGCCTTGCGCGACGCCATCGTGAACGGTACGGCGCCAGCGGTGACGGCGCAGGACGGCCGCCATGTCGTCGCGGTCATCGAAGCGGCGCGGCGCTCCGCGCGTCAACGCCAGGAGGTCGATGTCGAGATCTGAGCGGTCAGATCAATCGCCGCCGTCGCGCAGCACGCGGCGCAGGATCTTGCCGAGTGCGTTGCGCGGCAGCTTGGTCATGAAGCGGATTTCCTTCGGCGCCTTGTAGCGCGACAAGCCGACCCGGCAGCTCTCGATCAGCGCCTCCGCCGTCACGTTCATGTCCGACCTGACGACCACGAATCCCGTCACCGCCTCGCCCCAATAGGCATGCGGCATGCCGACGACCGCGCATTCCTGAACCGCGGGATGCGCGAGCAGGACTTCCTCGACCTCGCGCGGATAGACGTTCTCGCCACCTGAGATGATCAGGTCGTTCTTGCGATCGACCAGGTAGAGGAATCCCTCCTCGTCCATGCGCGCGAGATCGCCGGTCACGAACCAGTCGCCGCGCATCGCCGTCGCGGTCGCCTCGGGCAGATTGAGATAGCCGGAGAACATGTAGGGCGAGGAGCAGGCGAGTTCGCCGACTTCGCCGCGCGGCATCTCCTCGCCATCCGCGCCGAGTATGCGGATCTGGGTCGCGGGCAGCGGCAGGCCCACGCATTGCTCCTTGCGCAACTGGTCCGCGGGTCGCAGCGCGGTGACGATCGAGGTCTCCGTGCAGCCATAACGCTCGTAGAGCTTGCCCTCGCCGAAGAACGCGATGATGCGCTGCTTCATGGTTTGCGCGAGCGGCGCGGTGCCGGAGACCACGGCCTTGAGCGAGCGCATGTCGTAGCGTCGCGCCGCCTCGCCCATCGCGAACAACGCGCTGAAATGGGTCGGCACCATGTAGGTGTTGGTCGCCTGGATCGACTGGATCGTCTCGAGCATCCGCTCGACATCGAAGCGCGGCAGCAGCTCGACGAAGCCGCCCATGAACAGCGGCGTCAGCGTCATCAGGAAACCGGCGCCATGGAACAACGGCGTGAGCGTGATCGCGCGATCATCCGGCCCGTAGCAGCCGTGATCGGCGCCGATCGCATAGGCCGAGAGGATGCGGCCGCGATGCGCCAGCATCACGCCCTTGGGCCGGCCCGTCGCACCCGAGGTATAGGGGATCGAGAAGATGTCGTGCTCGCTGGTTCGCACCGGGCACATCGCATCGGACGCCCGCGCGAGCAGATCTTCGTAGCGCTGATCCAGCACGACGACATGCGCGAGGGATGCCGGGATCGCCGCACGCGCCTTGGCCTCCAGCGTGGGATCGACGAACAGCACGCGCGCATCGGTATCGGTGCAGATGAACCGGATCTCCTGCTCCGACGCCGCCGGGCCGATCGTCGCCGCCGCCACCCCGGCCAGCGCGACGCCGCAGACGATCTCGATATATTCGAGCCGGTTGGGCAGCAGCACCGCCACGCGCTCGCCATGGACGAGTCCGAACCCGGCATGCACCAGATTCGCCACGCGCCGGATCCGCTCGCTCAGCTTCGCGTAGCTGAGCCCGCGCCCGCTCTCACGGATCGCGAGCTTGTCCGGCGTGCGCCGCGCCGCCGCGAAGATGCCGTCGGAGATGGTCATGCCCGACGCGTTGCCGGGGCGTTGCGTCAGCAGCATCGCGAGACTCCCGGCGGCAAGGCCCCCCACCCCAACCCTCCCCCGCAAGGGGGGAGGGAGCCCATCGTGCGTGCGGCATGGTCACACCAAGCACAATAGACTCCGTCCCCCCTTGCGGCGGAGGGCTGGGGTGAGGGGAAGTCCAGACGCGATCTCATGCCGACAGAAACCCCTCGATCGCCGCCGCGCGCGATGCGGCGCTGTCGGCAACTTCGACGCGCTTCGCATCCGGCCGCAACGCGGCCGCCCGCTCCACGCAATGCGCGAAGACGTCGCTCGATGCCGAGAGCAGCAGCATCGGATGAATCGTCTGCGCCAGACGTTCGGCGACTGGATAGGCGAGAGCCGTGCGCCAGGCCTGCCCGTAATTCGCGGGCTGCTTGAGGCATTCGCGCACCCGTATCGTGAGCAACGTCGGGTCGATGCGCGGCGCCACCTTGCGGATCGCCTCGCGCCGCTTGTCGAACCACGGCCACCACAGCTCCTGGTCCCTGACGTGATGCCAGGCGCGGATCAGATGGGTGCCGTCGAGTTCGGGGCGAACATCGATCGGGTATTTCTCATGAAGCGCACCGCGATCGAGCGGCGCAAGGCACAGCGGCGATTCGAGAACGACGCGACGCACGCGTTGGCTGGCGGCCGGCAGGATATGCAGCCCCGCCCACGCCCCGCTTCCGGGAGCGTAGAGATCGAAGACCGGCGCCCCGATCGCCTCGAGCATCGCATCGTCGCTATCGAGAAACGATCCCGGCGCGGACTCGCCATGTCCCGGCAGGTCGATCGCAATGACCGGCCGCTGCGCCGCGATCTTCGCCATGAGCTCCAGGTTCAGCGCCGAAGAGCCCGGCTGCGCATGCAGCATCACGAGCGGGGTACGACCGCGATCGAACGCTCCCATCGAGCGCACCATCACTTCGCCGCCGGAGACCTGGACAAAGCTCGGCGTGTCGCGTCCCTTCAGCGCGGCGCAATCCGGCGCCGGCGGCGGCACGTCGCCGATGTGGCGCGACAGCAGCTCCATCTCCCGCACCGTCGCCGCGAGCGGATCGCGCGGCGTCTCCTCGAGCCACACGCCCGTGTTCGGATAGGCCGACTTCGTCTTGTACAGAGAGTCACCTGGCCGCAGCGTGAAGCACACCGGCACCTTGAGATCCGGCAGCACATCGAGCCCGCGGCCGCGAAACGCCGCCGCGTAGCCGATGCGGTAATCGTCGCCGGCATCGAGCAGGTCGATCACGCCCTGATGGAGGAAATCGGCGTCGGGCACGTCGGTGTCGGCGCGATGCGCGAGATCGTGATCGTGCCACGGCCAGAAGACATGCTGCTCGCGATAGCGGTACCAGAGCCACAGCAGATGGCTGCCGTCCCATTTCGGCACGATCGGTTCGAGATAGCGCTTCAGGCGATCCTCCGCCGCACCGCTCGAATAGGCGGGGTAGCCGTCGGCCAGCGCCATCGCGCAGCGCCCGGGATGGCGCGCGGCGAACTCGACCGCGATCGCGGCGCCAGTGTGGTTGCCGTAGACGGCGGTGCGCGTGATGCCGAGCGCGGTGAGCGTCTCGGCGAAGGCGTCGGCGAAATCCGTCAGCTCGGGCTTGTCGAGCGGCAGCTTGTCGGAAAGCCCAAAGCCCGGCGTGTCGAAAGCAAGCGCGGTGAAGCGCGTGGCGAAGATCTCCTGCTGCGGCCGCATGCGCTGGGCAGAACACGGTGAGGGATGGAACAAGCAGATCGCTGGCCCGGACCCGGCGCGCGTGTAGTGGACGCGCCGGGTGCCGACAGTCACGAAATGCTTGGTGATCGCGATGGTCATGAGTCGCTCATCTCCAATTCTACAAGCCCAGCACGCCCGGATTCATCCTGCCCTCGGGATCGAGCGCCGCTTTGATGCGGCGAACGAGCGCGGCCGAACCCTCGTCCATCTGCTCCGTGTAACGATAGAAGCGTCCGATCTGCGCGTGAACCGCATCCTGCGCATCGAGGACATCGCGCAGACGCAGGCGCAGACGCCGCACGAGCGCCCTGCCCTCGGCGTTCGCGGCGAAGGCGCCGAAGCGCGCGCGGTTCTTTGCCGTCAACGCGGCGAGGTGAATCGGCTCCAGCGCGTCGCGCCAATAGACCATCGGCTCGATCGTCACATAGGCGCCCATCGAGGAGACCACCCAATTCACCGCGAGGCCTGCCTGATCCAGCGCCGGCTGTTCCTGCGCGAGCGCCGCCTCCAATGCGGCCATCGCGGCAACGGCACGCGACAACGGCACGATGCCGTGGACGGGAACCCACCGCTCGCCATCGGGTCCGATCATGCCGCGGATCGAGAACGGCTTGGCGCGCAGCGTCTTGGGAATCACATTGTCGATCTCCCGCCCGGCGGCGCAGATCCGTCGTGCGGCGTCGATACGCTCGGCGGCGGCGCGCTCGGTATCGGCCTCGGCGGTGAGGTGCAGTGCCCAGGGCGCCTCATCACCGCGCACCCCGATCGCGGCCTTGGCGAGCTGGGCCGTGTCGCGCAGCGCCTGCCCGACCGAGGCTGCGCGCGCCACGACGGCCCCCAGCATGCGCACGGCCTCGACGGCCTCGAGCGACGTCGCCGCGCGCGTGCGCAAGCGATCCATCGCGAAGCCGCGCGTGACGACCTGGCCCCGCATCAGCGCGACCAGCGCCACCACGAGAGCCGACGAGGTATCGAAGGAAAACGAGGCGAAGGCGACGGGCTTCTCCGGCACCAGTCGCAGCGCGAGCTCGGTCTTGAATCCGAAGGCGCCGCAATCGCCGAGGAACAGCCCGGTGAGATCGGGGCCGTGATGGCGCCAGAAAGCCGAGCCGCCCAGCCGCGCCGCCGAGCCGGTGCGCACGAGAGTCCCATCCGCCAGCACGACAGCGGCGCCGACGAAACCATCCATGCCGCCGGGCAGGTTCTGCGCCGCCGCACCGCCGATCGTCGAGTGGCTGCCGCTGATCGGCGCAGGCGCCGCGGCGCGCAAGCCGACTGGTTGCAGCTGCGCCGCCAGCGCCGCCCAGGTCGCGCCGGCACCGACCGTCGCGACGAGATTCCCGGCGTCGATGCGGATGGCGTCGAGCCGGACCGTGTCGATCACGACAGCCGGCGCGTGCGCCACCGCGCCGGCCGTGTAGGAGAGTCCCGCCCCGCGCGGCACGACGGCGCGACCGGCCGCGGCGAGCACGCGCACGACCGCCGCGGCCTCGTCGCTCGACCCGGGGCGCACGACGAATTCGGCCGGCACCGCCGCGGGCCAGTCGAAGAGATCCGACGACGCGAGCGCACGCGTTGGCGCATCGGCGAGGACATTGGCCGCGCCGACGATCGCGCCCAGCGTCGTTGTCAGATCCTGCATCAGCCCGGCAGCTTGAACACGCGCAGCGCGTTGTCGCGCAGGATCTTGCGCAACGGCGCCGGACGAAACTTCAACGCCTGGACTTCCTCCATCGCGCGCTCCGGCTCGATCACCGAGAAATCCGTGCCGAACAGGAATTTGTCCTGGCCGAAAGTATTGGCGAAATGCACCACGCTGTCCGGCCAATGCTTGGGCGCATAGGCGTCGCCGGCGAGATAGACATTGGGATGCTTGAAGGCGACCGCGATCATCTCCTCATGCCACGGCCAGCCGAGATGGATCCCGATCAGCGTGAGTTCCGGAAAATCGAGCGCGATGCGATCGAGCGTGATCGGCCGCCCGACCGAGGGCAGGCGCCGATCCTTGGAGTAGAGCAGGCAGTGCCCGACCTGCAGCATGATCGGGATGCCGAGCTCGGCGCAGCGTGCGTAATAGGGATAGAAGAGCGCCGCATCGGGCGCCATCTCGAACCAATGCGGATAGAGATGCGCCGCGACGAAGCCGTACTCGTGCACGGCCGTGTCGAGCTCCTTCAACCCGGCGATGCCGCGTGTCGGGTCGATGCCAGCGACACCGGAGAAGCGCCGCGGGTGGCGCTGGCAGATATCGCGCACCCATTCATAGGGAATCTCCGTCGAACCGCGGATCTTGCGATCGCCGCAGCGCGCCGCCAGCAACAACGTGCGCTCGATCCCGGCGCGATCCTTCTTGGCGAGATAGGCTTCGATCGTGACTCCGCGCCGCTGAGTCGGGTCGAAGCCGACCTTGTCGCGGAAGCTGTCATCGACGGGGATCCGCCCCTCGGCATAGGCCTCGGGCGTATGCACATTGGCGACGATGTCGATCGCGCCGTAGCCCAACGCCGTGCCCGCGCCGTCGAAAACCAACTCCGTCATCCCGAGTCCTCCACGGCCCATACCCTTTCGTGCCGAGACGGGAGCCATTGCGCAACCCCGCCGCGCTGACGCCACGAAACCTTCCGCTTCCGCGCCGCAATTCCGTAAGCTCGCGCACAGTCTTCGGTATCGTTGCCCAGAGGAAGCCCGCCGTGCCGGTTCAGATCCCCAGCGACTCCGATCACCAGGCACTGCGCGACGCCATGCGGGCGCTCTGCGCGCGCTTCGACGGGGTCTATTGGCGCCAGATCGACGAAGCGCGCGGCTATCCGGAAGCCTTCGCCACGGCGCTCACGCAAGCCGGCTGGCTCGCGGCGCTGATCCCCGAGGAATACGGCGGCTCGGGCCTCGGCCTGACCGAAGCCTCGATCGTGATGGAGGAGATCAACCGGTCCGGCGGCAATTCCGGCGCCGTGCACGGGCAGATGTACAACATGTCCACGCTGCTGCGCGCCGGCTCGGACGCCCAGAAGGCGCAGTACCTGCCACGCATCGCGGCCGGCGAGCTGCGGCTGCAATCCATGGCGGTCACCGAACCGACCACGGGCACGGACACCACCAAGCTCAAGACCACGGCCACCCGCCGTGGCGACCGCTTCATTCTCAATGGGCAGAAAGTCTGGACGTCACGCGTCCAGCATTCCGATCTGATGATCGTGCTGGCGCGTACGACGCCGCTCGATCAGGTGAAGAGAAAATCGGATGGGCTATCGGTATTCCTCGTCGATATCCACGCCGCGTTGAAGTCGGGCATGACGGTGCGCCCGATCCGCAACATGGTGAACCACGAGACCAACGAGGTCTTCTTCGACGAGGTGGAGATTCCCGCGGCCAATCTGATCGGTGAGCAGGACAAGGGATTTCGCATCATCCTCGCCGGGTTGAACGCGGAACGCGTGCTGATCGCGGCGGAGTGCGTTGGCGATGCGTATTGGTTCGTCGACAAGGCCAAGGCCTATGCCGGGGACCGCATCGTGTTCGACCGCCCGATCGGACGGAACCAGGGCGTCCAGTTCCCGATCGCACGCGCGTATGTGAACGCCAAGGCGGCCGATGGCATGCGCTACCAGGCCGCCGCGCTCCACGATGCCGGCCAGGACTATGGCGCCGAGGCGAACATGGCGAAGCTGCTCTGCGCCGATGCGTCCTGGGAGGCGGCGAATGCCTGCCTGCAGACGCATGGCGGCTTCGGCTTCGCCGCCGAGTACGACGTGGAGCGCAAATTCCGCGAGACGCGGCTCTATCAGGTGGCGCCGATCTCGACCAATCTGATCCTCGCCTATGTGGGTGAGCATGTGCTCGGCCTGCCGCGATCGTATTGAGCGCGCCAAACCGCGCCATTTGAGGAGAGTGACATGGATCTTGGATTGACCGGCCGTCGCGTCTTGATCACGGGCGGCTCAAAAGGAATCGGCGCCGCCTGCGCGCGCGCGTTCCTCACCGAGGGTTGTTCGGTCGTCCTCGCCGCGCGCGACGCCGCCCGGTTGGCCGAGACGGCCGCTTCCCTCGGCACTCTCGGCACGGTGAAAGCCTTCGCCGCCGACCTCTCCAAGCCCGCCGAACGCACGCGCCTCGCCGCCGCGCATCCGGACATCGACATCCTCGTCAACAACGCCGGCGCCATCCCCGGCGGCGGCCTGCTCGATCTCAGCATGGCGACATGGGAGCAGGCCTGGAGCCTGAAGGTGATGGGCTACATCCACCTGACGCAGATCTACCTCGCGGCGATGAAGACACGCGGCGCCGGCACGATCGTCAACGTGATCGGCGCGGCCGGGCGCTCGCCGCGCTACGACTACATCTGCGGCGGCACCGGCAATGCGGCCTTGATCGCCTTCACCTCGGCGGTCGGCGGCAAGTCGGTCGATTGGGGCGTGCGGATCTTCGGGATCAATCCCGCCGCGACGCGCACCGATCGCATCATCACCCTGGCCAAGGCACGCGCGAAGACCGCGCATGACGACGAAGGCCGTTGGCAGGAGATGCTGACGAACCTGCCGCTCGACCGACTCATCGAGCCCAGCGAGATCGCCAACGCGGCGGCATTCCTCGCCTCGCCGGCCTGCGGCTATGTCAGCGGCACCGTGCTCGACGTCGATGGCGGCGCTGCGTTCCGCGGGTAGCATCCCGCATGGGACGCGCGCGTCACCAATTCGTGTAGGAGCCGTCGCGACGATGCAGATGCGGCGCCTCCCAGAAGCGGAAGGTTTGCTTGGCGAGCAGTTCCTCGTTGACCGCGACGCCCAGACCCGGCGCGTCGGGCACGACATAGCTCGCCCCCTCCATCACCATCTGCGTGGTGAAGAGGTCGCGATCGTCGAAACCGAGTTTCTCCGTCGGCGCCGTCCGGCATTCGAGCCACGAAAAATTGGCGACCGCCGCCGACATGTGGACCGACGCCGCCGTGCACACGGGCCCGAGCGGATTATGCGGCATGAGATCGATGTAATGGGCTTCGCTCCAGCCCGCGATCTTCATCGCCTCCGTGAAACCGCCGACATTACAGATGTCGATGCGATTGAACTGATGGATGCCCCGCTCGATGAAGGGCAGGAACTGCCATTTCGAGGAGAATTCCTCGCCGATCGCGAATGGCACGTCGACCATCGTGCGTAGCGATTCATAGGCTTCCGGCGTCTCGTCGCGGATCGGCTCCTCGAGGAAATCGAGCGTGCCCGCCTGCATCTTGTGGCAGAACGACGCCGCCTCGGCGACCGAGAGGCGATGATGATAATCGACGCCGAGCACCACGCTGTCGCCGAGCGCCTCGCGCGCCTTGACCAGCCAGCGCGCCGTGACGGCGATCGACTCGCGCGGCTCGTAGACCGTCTTGGCGCCGTGATCGGCGCAAGTCAGACGGAAGCAGTTCCAGCCCTTCTCGATCAGGAGCTTGCCTTGCTCGATCATCTCGGGGCCGGGCTCGGCCGATGTGGTGGCGAAGCTCGGCACACGGTCGCGCTGCTTGCCGCCGAGCAATTGATGAACCGGCACGCCGAGCGCCTTGCCCTTGATGTCGTAGAGCGCGATGTCGATCGCCGAGATCGCCGCGGTCAGCACGCGTCCGCCCTCGAAATACTGGCTGCGATACATCTCCTGCCAGAGCGCGCCGGCGCGCATCGGGTCGCGGCCGACGAGGAATTGCGCGTAATGCTCGATGGCGCCGGCGACGGCCTTCTCGCGGCCCGAGAGTCCCGACTCGCCCCATCCGAAGATGCCCTCGTCCGTCTCGACCTTGACCAGCAGCTGGTTGCGAAATCCGACCCAGGCCGGATAGGTCTTGATGGCGGTGATCTTCATGGCGTGCTCCTCTCGATCGTCGGCGTTGAATACGCCGACATCGTTCGCGCATTCTCCGCCATGTCAATGCATCAACGCGATCGCGCGGGCGCCGCGACGAGTCGAACCGGGGGAGTGGAACAGCATGAAGATCGTCGACGTGAAATGTGCCGTGATCGGGAAGAACCCGATCGTGCGCATCGTGAGCGACCAGGGCATCAGCGGCTATGGCGAGGTCGAGCAGTACAAGCCCTATCTCAAGCCCTTCATCCTCCATTACCGCGACGCACTGATCGGCGAGGACCCGACGAATGTCGAGCGCGTGATGCTGAAGATCCGGCAGCGCGGCGCGTTCAAGCCCTGGGGCGCCGCGGTCAGCGTGATCGAAATGGCATTGTGGGATCTCGCCGGCAAGGCGGCCGGGCTGCCGGTCTACAAGCTGCTCGGCGGCAAGATCCGCGACCATGTCCGCGTCTACAACGGTGCGCTGCGCGTGCCGCTCGCGGGATTCACGCCTCAGCACTACGCCGCCGAGGCGCGACGCATGATGGCGTTGCCCGAGGGCTTCACCATCGTCAAGCAAGGCATCTCGTTCCACTCTCCGATGAAGCGGGAGTTCCCGAATTACTATTACGGCGAACCCTCGCCCAGCCCGTTTCATGGCGCGCTCGATCGCGGTCCGATGACGGAGCGCGGGATGAACTACACGCTCGATTGCGTGGCTGCCATGAAGGAGGTGCTCGGCGACAAGGTTGGGCTGGCGCTCGATTGCGGCCCCGGCTGGATGTTGCCCGATACGATCCGCTTCGCGCGCGCGGTGGAGAAGCACAATCTGATGTGGCTGGAGGACATGATCACCGGCGACTACGTGCCGTTCGTGAACGCCGACGTCTATCGCGAGCTCACGCAATCCACCTCGACGCCGATCCATACCGGCGAGCAGATCTATCTGCGGCAGAACTTCAAGGATCTGATCGAGCGGCATGCGGTCCGCGTCGTGGGGCCCGATCCGTGCGATGTCGGCGGCATCGCCGAGCTGAAATGGATCGCCGAGTACGCCGATCTACACGGCATCCTCATGGCGCCGCACGGTACAGGCAACGGGCTCCTCGGCCTCGCCGCGCTGGTCCAGGTGTGCGCCACGCTGCCGCATAACTTCATCGCCTTCGAGTACCCGGCCGGCGATCCGGCCTGGTGGTACGACATCGTCGACGGGCTGCCCAATCCGATCGTGAAGAACGGTCGCATCGAAGTTTGGGATCGCCCGGGCATGGGCGTCGAGATCAACCCGGCGCGCGCGCGCCGCTATCTGGCGGCGGAGGATTCGGCCTTCTTCGACTGAGAAGCTGTGAACGAATTGATCCGGATCGTTGAGTGTTGCGCGGATGGCGATGCGCGTTGCGGGGCCGGTGGGCCTGGCGTTGTGCGGCGTGTCGGCGCTGGCGCCTGGTCGGCGAGTTTGCCGATTTGCGGGCGTCTTGGTGGCGAATGTGATGCTGCTGCGCCGGCGTGGAGTTCACGCCGGTCGCAGGAACCCGAGACTGGCCATTCGCATGAGGTTGTGGGCAAGCGCGTGCCAGAGGACGACGCAGCGCGCCTTGTCGATGCCGCGCACGGTGATCTGGACGAAGCCGCGGCGTCGGAACTGTGCGTTGGCGCACTCGACGCTCGCACTGCGCAGCTTGTAGAGCGCGCGCGTCGTCGCTTCGGCCATGCGTTGTCGCCATGCGGCGACGGATTGCGTGTCGCTGGCCTTGGGCCGGTGGGGGTCGATGGCGGAGTTGCGGCTCTTGGGCACGGGCACGCAAGGCTGGCTGCCGGCTCGGGTGAGCTGGTCGATGGCGGCGAGGTTGGCGTAGCCGCCATCGGCGAGCCAATGCGTCGGGGTTCTTGCGTAGCGCGCCTGCACGGCTTCGTGCATCGGTGCCATCTGGTTCATGTCGCTGCCGCTGTTGACGAGGTCGACGGCAGCGATCAGCTGGGTGTCGGCATCGACGACGA
This sequence comes from Alphaproteobacteria bacterium, assembly GCA_031403455.1. Classification (GTDB taxonomy): domain Bacteria; phylum Pseudomonadota; class Alphaproteobacteria; order CACIAM-22H2; family CACIAM-22H2; genus CAIOSQ01. Next base: position 11,953 of record JANNTF010000533.1, read on the forward strand.
GCTGGGCGTTGTAGGCGGGGCGGAAGCCGCCATCGGCCATCTTCATGACGCGGGCCTGGGGATCGGTGGTGCTGACGCGGCGCTCGGGCTTCTGGGTTTGCTGCTTCGGATTGGTGTCGGCTGGCGGCGGGCTGGCGCCGGGCGGCGGCTTGTCGTCGGCACCGGTGTTCGGCGCGGCACGCTGCGGCGCTTGGCCGCGCTCGATCTCGTCGAGCGTGGCCAGCGCCTCGGCGAGGCGCGCCTCGCGCTCACGCGCGGCGCGTGCGCGCGCCGCCTGCTTGCGCCGCGTACTGGCGTCGGGATCGGCCTCGAGTTCGGCCTTGAGCGCCTCGACTTGCGCGCGCGCCGTGGCGAGCAGCTCTTCGAGCCGCGTGCGGCGTCGGAAGCTCGCCGCCTTGGCCGCGGCACGCACGCGCATGCCGTCCTGGGCGACGACCTCGAGGCTGACCAGGCCGCGATCGAGCAGCGCCGCGAGGCTGCGGGTGAGTTCGCGATCGAGCCAGTCGCCCTGCGCGGTGCGGAAATCGGCGAGCGTGTGGTGGTTCAGGCTCACGCCGCCGGCCAGCCAGCGATACGGCGCGTCGCGCTCGCACAGCCGATCGAGTTCGCGCGCCGAGCCGACACCGTCGACCGTGGCGAAGAGCCACAGCGCGACCAGGATCTTGGGATCGATCGCCGGCCGGCCGGCATGGCCTTCGACCGCGCGGATCGCGCCATAGAGCGGCGCCAGATCCAGCGCCTCGACGAACGCCCACACCGTGCGCGCGGCATGCTCGGGCGCCAGCAGCGCGTCGAGATCACAGCTGCGCAGCTCCAGCTGATCGCGCCGCGCGATCTGCACGCGCGGGGCACCGCGGCCGACAGCGGCGTCGACGCTCGCCGTCGATTGCCGAAGATCAGGAAACAGCGCTGCTGTCGTCAGCGAAGAACGGGAGGTCTCGATGCTCATGATTCATCGTACACATCCCTACGCCGATTAGTTCACAGGTTCTGAGCCCTGGAAGAACAGCATTCCCAGCGGTGGCGGCGCGAAGCGCAGCTCCGAGACGACGATCATCGGCCAATAGAGGTCGTTCCAATGCGCGACGATCGAGAAAATCGAGAAGGCGGCGATGGCCGGCCCCGCGCTCGGCGCCACGATGCGCCAGACGATCTCGAACTCGCTTGCGCCGTCCAGACGCGCGGCCTGGATGATCTCCTCGGGGAACGACTTGAAGCTCTGCCGGAACAGGAAGATCGCGAAGACCGACAGGAAGAATGGGAACATCATCGCCACGTAGGTGTTGAGCAACCCGGCCTCGGCCAGCATCAAATAGAGCGGGAGCGACGGCACCTGGATCGGGATGCACAACGCGGCGAGGACGAGGGCGAACAGGACGGGGCGCCCTGGAAAGCGCAGCTTGGCGAGCGCATAGGCGGCGGGAATGGCGACGAGCAGCTGCACGACCAGAATGCCCGTGCACACGATCACGCCGTTGAGCATGAAGCGCAGCAGAGGCGCCGTGGTGAGTGCGCGCGTGTAGTTCTCGATGCCGTGGAAGTCGCGCGGCCATAGACGGAAGGATGCCTCGAAAATTTCGGCTGGCGGTCGGATCGACGTGAGCAGCATCCATGCGAAGGGCAGCAGCATGAAGGCCGCAGCGACGCCCAGGATCGCGTGGGCCGCGAGCAGCGTGAACAGCCGGCGCAGCTGAGCGGCGAGCGGACGATCGAAGCAAGCGAGGGCGGGAGCGGCACTGGTCATGCGTAGTGGACCCTCCGATCGGCGAGGAAGGCCTGTATGACCGAGGCGGCAAGAATGAAGACGAGGAAGATGAGCGTCAGCGCCGCCGCATAACCCATGTTGAAATACTGAAAGCCCTCGAGATAGATCGCGTAGAGCAGCACTTCCGTACCGTCAGCGCCGCGCGTCAGTGCAGCGACGGTGTCGAATACCTTGAAGGCGGTGATCGATGTCGTGACCGTCACGAACATCGTGGTGGGTCCGAGCATCGGCCAGGTGATCTGCAGGAAGCGATCGATTGCGCCGCCCGCACCATCGATCTCCGCCGCGTCGTAGAGGTCGCGCGGGATCGCCGAGAGTCCGGCTAGGAATAGCACCATGTTGAAGCCGATGAGCTGCCACAGGCCGATCACCGCGATCGTCGGTAGCACGAGCTTCGGATTGGACAGGAACGCCGTCTCGGGCAACCCGACAGCCTTGAGAATGGCGTTCGCCGGCCCGAGCCGGGGATGCAGGATGAATTGCCAGACCGTCGCCATCGCGATCAAGGTCGCCGTCACGGGCAGGAAGAAGATGACTTCGTAGAGCGATCGCGTGCGCCGCCGCGCATGCACGAGCAACGCGATCAGCAATCCGAGGACCACGCCGCCGGGCAGCACGATCGCGACGTAGAGCAGCGTGTTGCCGATCGAGCGCTGGAACACGGGATCGTTCAGCGCCTTGGCGAAGTTCGCGAGGCCGACCCAGCGGATCGCGATCGCGCCGAGCTCGTAGTCGGTCGCGCTGAGGGCGAGCAGCACGAGGAGCGGGACGACATGGATCACGACGAGCAGCAATGCAGCGGGAAGTGCGAACGCGCCGCCGACCAGCCCTTCGATCCGCCGGCGTCGATGCAGGGCGGCGCGCGGGACCGATGAGGCGCCGGCTGCAATCACGGTCGCGTTCATGCACGTCGCCGCGCTGGCGTGGCTGGCGCCGTGCGAACCGCCATTCGCTCACCCGCGCGATCGAAGACATGCGCGCGTGCCATGTCGACAGTTATCTCCACGATGGCATCCGCCTTCGACGGCAGCAGCGCAACCTCGGCTTCGGACATTCGGGCCGTCACGGAGATGCCAGGCGCCGTCGCCAGTTGGAGCGTGACGAGTCGCTCGGCACCGTGATGCTCGATGCGGTGGAGGCGCGCGTGGAGCGCGGCACCATCGCCGCCGCCGCCCGTCGGCGAGACACGCAGCGCCTCCGGCCGCAGCCCGAGCGAGACGGGGCCCGCGCCATCAGGCTGGACGCGCAGCTTCAAGCGGCGGCCGAAGAGAACGAGATCGCCTTCCGGGGTGAGCTCCGCGGGCAGGATGTTGATCGCTGGCGTTCCGATGAACTGCGCCGCGACGAGACAGCGTGGTGAATCGTAGAGCTCGGCTGGTGTCCCGCATTGGACGATACGGCCGGAATCCATCAGCGCGACGCGTGTCGACATCGTCATCGCTTCGACCTGGTCGTGCGTGACGTAGACGAAGGTTGCGCCAAGTCGCCGATGCAGATCGATCAGTTCGCCGCGCATGTGAACGCGCAGCTTGGCATCGAGATTCGAGAGCGGCTCGTCCATCAGGAACACCGCCGGCCGGCGGACCATGGCGCGCGCCAGCGCGACACGCTGCCGCTGGCCACCCGACAGCTGCGCCGGCCTGCGTCCCAGTAGCGCCGTGATCTGCAGTTGCAGGGCAACCGCATCGACCTCGGAGTCGATACCCGCCATCACCCGCCCGCGCCGCGGCGACAGCCAGCGCAGAAGAGGTAGCCGCTCGGGCAGCGCGAGGCGCGCCATCGTCAGGGGTGTGGCGATGTTTTCGGCCACGCTCATGTGCGGATAGAGGGCGTAGTTCTGGAAAACCATCGCGACATTGAGCTCGCGCGGACGGAGATGATCGACGGGGCGACCCGCGATCGCGACCTGACCGGAATCCTGTAGCTCGAGTCCGGCGATGATGCGCAGCAGCGTGGATTTTCCGCAGCCGGACGGGCCGACGAGCGAAACGAACTCGCCCGCGTGAATATCGAGCGATACGTCATGCAGGACGCGCGTCTTACCGAACGACTTCGCGATGCGCGCAAGCACGACGCCATCATTCATGACGATTTCCGACGGCTCCACCGGGACGACCGCCGCGGACGCGACGGTGGCAGGCTTCGACTAAGCCGCTATACCGGTCTAACCAACGGTCGTTGCAGCGATGTGACGAAAGTGTTGTCCGCCGAGGTCATTGGTTGGCGTCAGGAGGGCAACCTCAGACCACGACCCAGAAGCAGCGCTTGATCTTGTCGCCGGCGCGCAGGGCTGGAGCGTCGTCGGTGCGCGTGCCGCCGCAGCTTTCGATGACGCGCTGCGAGATCGCGTTGTCCTCGTCGCACGTGATGAGCACGCGCGACAGGCCAACCGCGCGCGCCGAAGGCAGGATCAGCTGCAACGCGCGCATGGCATAGCCGCGGCGGCGCTTCCAGGGCACGATCGAATAGCCGATATGGCCCGAGCAATGCACCGGCAGCGCCTCCGTGCCGGGCTGGTAGCGGAAATTGATCGCGCCCGAGAACGCGTCGTCGTGAATCCAGCGCACGATGCCCGGCAGGCGCGGAACGCTGCGCCCGTCGGCCAACTTGATCGGCCGGCCGGGACCCTGGAGATCCGCCAGGAACTGGTCGGGATCGCGCGCGATTGCGCCACGCTGCTCGACGCTCACGTCGCGGGTGGAGTCGGACGACCACCCCCGCGTCAGCGCGTCGACATAACCCTCGAGCAATGCGCGACACGGCGCTTCCAGCGTGATCGTCATCGCCGGTTCAACCTGGCGGGCTCAGGCGGTCGAGCGCACGCGCCGCGCGGCGCTCCGGCATCAGGATCCACCGCGCATGAGCCAGGACACCGCGAACCAGACCGCCGCCGTGCCGACACTGACCACCGCCAATCCGATGGCGATCGCGACCACGCTGACCACCAGGCCGATCAGCACGAACAAGCCGTCGCGCTCCACGAGCCCGATCGAGATCACGGCCATCGCGATCGCCGGCGGCCAGTTGCCGAGCGGGATCGGCAGCGCGACGATGATGGCGAGGACGAGGAAGACCAGTCCGAGGAAGCGCTCGGCGAGGGGCGACGTCAGCGCCTCCAGCCGGGGCTTGAGCATCTGCTCGAAGCGGGTGAGCTGCGGATGCGACTTCGATACGATCGAGCGGAAATCTTCGGCGCTCATCGACTTCTCCATCAGGAAGCGCGGCAGCCAAGGCTTCTGCAGCCCGGCGATCATCTGCAGGGCGAAGATCGCCTGAGGCAGACCGAACACGGTCGAGAGCCCGGGGATCGTGCCCAAGCCGACGGCATTGGGCAGCGCGAAGATCAGCATCAGAAGGCCGAACGCGCGATCCCCGAGCGACGAGACGAGATCCCCGAGTGCGACGCGCGCGGTTGCGTTGTGCGCGAGCTGTTCGAGGATCTCGGAAGTCTTGCGGCCATTGGACGACATCGGCGGGGCATCCGGCTTGACGAAAAGGCGGGCATCCTAGGGGCGCGTCGCGGAGACTGTCGATTCAAGACCGCCGGCCTCGCGCCTGGGTAGTCGCGCCGTTGGGCCGGCCCCGGGCGCTGCGAGGTTGCCGCCGACGCGCGGCGGTCCTAGTTTCGGCGGCAATCCACGGGAGGAATGCATGGCGCATCTGCAGGCAAGCGAGACCCAGACTTATCAGCGTGAGGGCTGGGTGGTGCCGCAATGGCGTTTGCCGACTCCGCGCGTCGATGCGATGCGCGAGGCGCTCGACCGGCTGATCGCGGACAATCCGGATATCCGACCGGAAAAGCTCGTGAGCGCGCACATCGCCGGCAAGAATGCCGAGGGCGTACGCGGCTCGCAGGCTTTCCTCGACCTGGCGCGCGATCCCGACCTCGTGGAACTCGTCGCCGACGCGATCGGCGAGGACATCATTCTTTGGGGCTGCCAGGTCTTCTGCAAACCCGGCGGTGATGGACTCGAAACGCCGTGGCATCAGGACGGCCATTACTGGCCGATCCGGCCGCTGGCGACCTGCACGATCTGGTTGGCGCTCGACCCCTCGACGCGCGCCAATGGCTGCCTGCGCGTCATCCCGCGCTCGCACGCGTCGCGCAATCTGCTCAACCACATGCGCGAGGACCGGACCGACGTCGTGCTGACGCAGAAGATCGACGACCCGGCCTTCGACGAGGGCCAGGCGGTCGATATCGAACTCGAGCCGGGTCAGATGTCGCTGCACGACGTCTACATGATTCATGGCGCCAACCCGAACCGCTCGCCGCAGCGCCGCGCCGGCGTCGCGATCCGCTACATGCCGGCGACCTCCGTGTTCGAGCGCGGTCTGATCGCGACGTCGAGCAATAGCGGCTACACGGTCGATTTCTCGACGCGTCCGCTCTGGCTGCTGCGCGGTCAGGACCGCACGGGACGCAATGATTTCAGGATCGGCCATCGTGAATTGGAAAAGGCCTGATGATCGTGACGTGCGCGATTGTCGGGCGGACGGCGGCTGTGTAGGTTTCGCCTTCTCGCGCGGGGTTGACGCCTTGGCGTGACGCAATGAGAACGGCCGCATCGCCGGCCATCACTCGGGAGGATTCAGGACATGACTCTGCAACGTCGCCTCATGCTGTCGGCCGCGATGGTCGGTCTGCTCGCCGCCGCGGCGCCCGCCGGCGCCCAGCAGCGCGAAACGCTCACGGTCTGGTTCACCAAGGGTTTCTATGCCGCCGAGGACGCGGCGCTCGACATCGCGGTGCAGAAATTCGAGCAGAAGACGGGTATGAAGATCGACCTGTCGCGCTACGCGGTGCAGGACATCATCCCGAAGACGGTTGCCGCCCTCGATGCCGGCTCGCCGCCCGATGTCGCCTTCGGCCACACCTACGACTTCCAGGCGACCAGCAAATGGGCCTTCGATGGCCGTCTCGTCGACATCTCCGACGTGATCGAGCCGCTGAAGGATCGCTTCCTCAAGAACACGATCGAGACCACGTTCCTGTGGAACGACAAGGACAAGAAACGCGCCTATTACGCCTTCCCGCTGGAGCAGCAGACGCTGCACGTGCAGTACTGGAAGGACATGCTCGCCGAAGCGGGCATCGCCGAGAGCGAGATCCCGAAGACCTGGGTCGCATATTGGGATTTCTGGTGCAGCAAGGTCCAGGCCGCGCATCGGCAGAAGACCGGCAAGCGCACCTTCTCGGTCGGCCAGCCGATGGGCGTGGATTCGACCGACGCGACCTATTCCTTCCTGACTTTCGTCGATGCCTACAACGTCCGCATCGTCGACGGCGAAGGCAAGCTGATGGTCGATGATCCGAAGGTTCGCGACGGCCTTATCAAGGCGGTCGCCGACTACACGGCGCTCTACACCAAGGGCTGCACGCCGCCGTCGTCGAATACCTGGAAGGACCCCGACAACAACGTCGCCTTTCATAACCGCACGACACTGATGACGCATAACGCGACGATCTCGATCGCCTCGAAATGGCTCGACGACGCGAATAATCAGACGCTCACGGCAGAACAGCGCGCCGAGGCGAAGAAGAACTACGAACAGAACATCGCGACCGCCGGCTTCCCCGCCAAGCCCGACGGCACGTCCTTCGTCTACCGGGCCGCGGTCAAGACCGGCGTCATCTTCCGCGAGACCAAGAACCTGCCGCGCGCGAAGGAGTTCGTGCGCTTCATCCTCGATGAGGAGAATCTCTCTCCCTTCGTCGAGGGCGCGCTGGGGCGCTGGTTCCCGGTAACCAAGGCGGGCGCCGCGAGCGCGTTCTGGAACGCCGATCCGCATCGCCGCGCGGTGCGCGATCAATTCGCCGCCGGCACGGTGCCGTTCGAGTTCACCGCGAATTGGCGCTTCACCATCCTCAATGCGGAGAACGTCTGGGCCAAGGCGATGAATCGCGTGGTCGCGGAGCGCTGGACGGTCGAGCGTGCGGTCGACGAGATGATCGCGCGCATCAAGCAGGTCGCCGGCTGAGACGGGACATGCGCGGCCGCGCGCCCTCGTGGCGGCGCGCGGCCGCAGTGTGTCTTCGTTGGCCGCTCGCATGAGCAGCGTCGCCTCGATCTCGACCACGGCCGCCCCGCCAGTCGCATCGTCACGGGGACGATGGAGCGATTCCTGGCAGGTCTGGGGCGGCTTGCTGATCGCGCCCTATCTGGTGCTCTTCGTACTCTTCGTCATCTTCCCGGTGAGCTACGGGTTCTGGCTCGCGCGCGATCCGGCGATCTACGTGAAGCTCTACGAGGATCCCGTCTTCCTGGGGACCCTCGTCAACACGCTGATCTTCGTCGTCGTGGCGGTGAATCTGAAGATGCTCATCGCGCTCGGCCTGTCCGGCTTCTTCGCGCAGGACCGCTGGTGGATCAAGATCCTGGCGGTGCTGTTCATCCTGCCCTGGGCGGTGCCGTCGATCCCGACCATCCTGTCGATGCGTTTCATGCTCAATCCCGAATGGGGCGTGATCAACACCACGATCTTCCGCCTGACCGGGCAGGACGGTCCGAACTGGCTGAACGAGCCGGCGATCGCGCTCGCGAGTTCCATGCTCGCGCATATCTGGAAGAGCCTGCCGTTCTGGACGCTGATCCTGCTTGCTGGCCGACTCGCGATTCCGGGCGAGCTCTACGAAGCGGCGAGCGTCGATGGCGCGCAGCGGCGACAACGCTTCGTGCACGTCACCTGGCCGTCGATGCGGGACCTCTATCTGACCTGCGTCATCCTCTCGATGATCTTCACGTTGGGCGATTTCAACAGCGTCTATCTGCTGACCGGCGGTGGCCCTGCGGATCTCACGCATGTGCTGGCGACGCTCGGCATCCGCTATCTGCGCTTCGACCAGGTCCCGCTGGCGATGGGCACGATCGTGAGCGCGATGCCGTTCGTGCTGCCGCTGATCTATTTCATGATGCGCCGGCTGTCGCGTGGAGCCGTCGGTGCGTAAGCTCCGCCACGAGGCGCTGCTGCTGCTGGTCGGGATCCCGGTCCTGATCTGGACCGTGGTGCCGATCTACCACATGTTTCTGTTCGCGGTGTCGAGCAAGCAGGACGCGTTCTCCGGTCGGCTCTGGCCCAGCAACGCGACGACGCGGAATTTCGAGATCGTGGTGCAGCAGAAGCACTTCTTCCTCTACGATTTCTGGCATCAGATGTGGAGTTCGGTGCTGATCGCCGTCGCGGTCGGCGTACTCACCCTCGCGATCGCCAGCGCGGCGGCCTTCGCGATCAGCCGGCTGAAAGTGCGCGGTGGGCGATGGGCGATGAACGCGGCGTTGTTCACCTACTTCATCCCCGCCGCGTTCCTCGCGGTGCCGATGTACAAGACGATGGGCATCTTCGGGCTGCTCAACAACCGCTGGGCTTTGATCATCGCGATGGTCACCATCGCCTCGCCCTATGCGATCTGGGTGCTGAAGCAGGCGGCGGATAATCTGCCGCTCGAGCTCGACGAGGCGGCGAAGATCGACGGCGCGACGCCGATGCAGCTTTTCCGCCTGGTCTTCCTGCCGCTGATGCAGCCCTCGCTGGTGGCGGTCGGCATCTACGCGGTGCTGCTGGCGTGGAACGAGTATCTCTACGCCTTCCTGCTGCTCTCCGACGAGAAGGACGTGACGGTGGCGGTCGCGCTCGGCCATTTCCTCTCGGCCGATGATTCGCCCTGGGAGCTGCTGATGGCGACCGGGCTGCTCTATGCGCTGCCGCCGGCCGCGATCTACTACGCCGCCAAGCGCTACATGGTGAGCGGCCTCACCGCGGGCGCCGTGAAGGCCTGAGATTCAGCCCTTGGCGCGCGGATGCGCACGCGCATAGACGTCCATCAGACGCGTCGCGTCGACCGCCGTGTAGCGCTGCGTCGTGGCGAGCGAGGCGTGGCCCAGCAACTCCTGGATCGCGCGCAGATCGCCTCCGGCGCCGAGCAGATGCGTCGCGAAGGAGTGGCGCAGCGCGTGCGGCGTCGCATGATCGGGGAGGCCGAGGGCGACGCGCAGCTGGCGCACGCGCTTCTGCACGAGTTCGGCGCGCAACCTGCCGCCACGCGCGCCGAGGAACAGCGGCCCGCGTTTGGGGCAGAGGAGCGGGCAGAGCCGCAGATATTCCGCGATCGCGTCACGCACCACGGCGAGCACCGGCACGTCGCGCTGCTTGCGACCTTTGCCCACGACACGCAGCGTCTCCCCGATCGGCAGCGCGTCGCGATCCAGAGACAGCGCCTCGTCGATGCGCAGCCCGCTGCCGTAGAGCAGCGTCAGCACGGCGGTATCGCGCGCGCCGATCCAGGGTTCTTCCTCCATGGCCGCGACCGCATCGAGCGCGGCATGCGCGTCCTCCGCCGTCAGCGGCTTGGGCAGGCCGCGTGGGAGTTTGGGGCCGCGGAATGCCGCGACGCGCGCATTGGCCCAGAGCTTCTGGCGCTCGCCCCAGCGGAAGAATGTCTTCACCGCGGAGAGGGCGCGCGCGCTCGAGCTCGCGACCAGGCCGTCGCGTTGTCGGCGCGCCAGCCAGGCGCGCAGATCGCCCACGCTCAGCTGCGCGAGCGTCGCGCCATCGGGCAATGCGCCATGATGCTCGGCGAGGAAGCCGAGCAACCCGGCGATGTCGCTGCGATAGGCGGCGAGGGTGTGGCGCGAGGCGCGGCGCTCATTCTCCAGCCACGCGAGGAAATCCCCGCAGGCCATCTCGATCTCGGCCGCGGCCTGCAGCGGCTTGGTGTCTAGCGGTCGAGCCATCCGCGAAAGCAGAGCTCCAATGCCTGCGCGAGGAAGGCGAGCAGCTCGGTGCCCTGGCCGCCGTGGAACCGCGCGCTGTCGCGTGCGCCCAGCGCCAGCAATCCCGTCGGTGCTTCGCGTTTGAGCTGCAGGCGCAGCAGCGCCTGACTCTTCACCAATGGCGCAGCACTGCCGAACAGCGCCTGATCGCCGTCGGTGGAGCCGAGCAGGAGGACGTCGCGCCCGGGCGGGATCCAGCCTTCGATGCGACCCTTCGGCCACAGGCGCAAGCCGCGGGACGCGGCGCTCATCGGCGTGCGGTCATTGGTCTCGAAGCCGAGCACCACCGTATCGACCTCGAGATGCAGCGCGAGATCGACGGTCGTGATCTCGATCAGATGTTCGAGCGTGCGCGCGCCGAGCAGCGCGAGAATGGTCGTCTGGATGCGGCCTTGCGAGGAGATATTGGCGCGGCTCGCGGCGATCACCTCGTCATGCGCACGCCGCACGCGGGCGAGATCACCCTGCAGCCGCTCGACGCTGAAGCGCTGGAAATCCAGCACGCCATTGCCGTGGCGCATCGCGGGCGGCGTCAGCACGTGCAACAGCTCGGCGTGCTGCGCGAGGAACTCCGGATGACGCGCGAGGTAGTCGACGATTTCGGCGGCGGCGAGATCGGCGCGCTGCAGCTTGGCGGGTTGCTGATCGGTCACGTGCGGGGCGCCGCCATCTCAGCCGAGGATCGACTGGCCGGTCTTCTGCCAGTCGGCGAGGAAGGCGGCGAGGCCCTTGTCGGTCAGCGGATGCTTGACGAG
>JANNTF010000534.1:0-14799 GCA_031403455.1 Alphaproteobacteria bacterium
GAACGGCTGATCGAGTCCGAATTGTTCGCGGATGCGCTGCACCTGGTCGCCCGATGCGCCGAGTCCGGCCATGATGATGGCCGGGTCACCGGGTACCAGCTGCATGATCGAGAACGAGATGAAGCTGACGACGGCCAGAACCACGACGGTCGTCGCCAGCCGATGCGCGATGTAGCGCCCCATCTCGCGCGCCTTGTATCGCCTCGTGGCGCTCAATCCAGCCAGGTGTCCCAGAACCGGGCAGCGCCGGCATAGACGCGGAAGCCCTTGAGCTGGGTCGAGCGCGCATGCGACATCCCCATGTCGCCGAGCTTCACGACATAGACTTGGTCGTAGGAGCGCGCCTGGATGTCGCGCCACGCGACTTTGCGCTTCTCCACATCGAGGCTGGTGTTGAAGCGCGCCCACGCCTCCTCCATCACCTTGTCGTCGACAGCGCGCGCGAGGTTGAACTCGCCCACGAAGAGCCGCTGATAGCTCCAGGCGCCGACGAAGGGCTGCGAGCCGAATCCCGACGTCGCCATGTTCCACCCCGCATTGCCATTCGCCATCGACGCGAGGGTCGGCCAATCCATCGAGCGCAGTTCGATATTGAGTCCCGCCGCCTTGAGCTGCTCGGTCACGAGGACGCCGACGCGCTGCATCCAGGCGATGCTGGCGACATTGAAGATGATCGGCTCGCCCTTGTAGCCGGACTCCTTGAGGAGCTGCTTCGCCTTGGTCGCGTCGTTGATGTTGTAGAGCGCCTTGCCGCCGTCGTTGTGGAAGGCGTTGCCGTCATAGACCCATGCATGATTGAGCTTATGCACGCCGCCCGACGCCGCGAGCATGACTTCGTCCATGTCGAGCGCGGCCTGGATCGCGCGCCGCACGCCGACATTGTTGGTCGGCGCCAAGGAATGATTGAGATAGACGACCGGCATCTGGAAGGCCGGCAGATTCTCGATCGCGATCTTCGCGTTGCCCTGCAGGCGCTTCACGCTCGGCTGCGGCACGTCCTCGATGAAATGGACCTGGCCGCTCTCGAGCGCCGCCACGCGGGCGCTCGCCTCGGGCAGGAAGCGCAGCCGCACGCGGTCGGCCCACACCGTCTTGCGCCCGCCGAAGCCGTCCGGTCCGGTGGCCTTCATGTTCGGCGCGTAGCCGTCGAAGCGCTCGAGCGTCATGTGGCTGTCGGGCACCCACTCGCCGAATCGGAACGGACCGGTACCGATATTGTCGGTCTTGTTGAGTTCGCGCGACGCCTGCTCCGATGGAATGATCGACGTCGGCGAGGTCGGCGAAGCGAGGCGATCGAGGAAGGACGGGCTCACCTCCTTGAGTCTGATGACCACGCGATACGGCTCGGGCGTGTCGATCGCGGTCACCGGCGCGAAGGAGATTCGATCGGGGCTGAACTTGGCGTAGCGCTCCAGCGAGGCCTTCACGTCCTCGGCGGTCATCGTCTTGCCGTTGTGGAACTTGACGCCTTGCCGCAGCTTGAAATCATAGGTCAGGCCATCGGCGGAGATCGCCAGCTCATCGGCCAGCATCGGGATCGGTGTGCCCGTTTCGCCGACCGTGAACAGCGTCTCGTAGAGCGGGTAGAGCATCGTGCGCGTCGGGTAGGACGCCGAGAAATGCGGATCGATGCTGTTGGCGCCGATATACATGCCGACGACGATCTCGCCGCTCTTCTTCTGCGCCGAGGACAGCATCGGCGTGGCGATTGCGGACAGGCAGAGTCCTGCGATCATCAGATTGCGAAGCTTCATCTCTTCCCCCTGGATTGTGCGCCCCTGCAGCGCGCGGTTGGACCACAACGCGGTCCACATAGTAGACCAGCCGTGACATTGGTGTCGCGGGGCACTGATGCGTTTCTTCACGCGGTCATGCGAGGGGCGATATGAGCGAGACGCAAAGCGCCGGACAGGACATCGTGCTGGTGGGCCCCTTGTCGGCGCGTCTCGTCGAGGCGGTCGGGGAGCGCTGGCGACTGCACACCGTCGCCAAGGAGAGCGAGATCATCGCCCTGCCGGCTGAACTGCGCGCGCGGGCGGAGCTGGTGATCGCGGCGGCGCCGGTGGGCTTGCCCATGCTGGCTGCCTTGCCGCGGCTGCGCTTCGTGCTCAATGCCGGGATCGGATATGACCAGCTCGATCTCGCCGCGCTGCATGCGCGGCCGGTCGCGGTCGCCAATCTCGCGGGCATCGGCGGCGATTGCGTGGCCGATATGGCGATCGCGCTGCTGCTGGACGTCGCCCGCGGCACCACGCGCGGCGACCGTTTCGTTCGCGCGGGCCAGTGGGGACGCGTCCCGTTCCCTGTCATGCATCGGATCACCGGGCGGCGCCTGGGCATCCTCGGTCTCGGCAGCATCGGCGAGCAGATCGCGCGCCGCGCCGCGGGATTCGGAATGAGCGTCGCGTATCACAACCGCCGCGAGATTCCGGCGTCGCCCTATCGCTACGCGAGGACGCCGCGCGAACTCGCCGCGATGAGCGATCACCTCGCGCTCGCGGTGCCGGGCGGCGCGGCGACACGTCACCTCGTCGATGCCGGCGTGCTGGCGGCGCTGCCGCCGCACGGCATCATCGTCAATGTCGGGCGCGGCTCGTTGATCGATCAGGACGCGTTGATCGCCGCGCTGAAGACCGGGCGACTCTTCGGTGCCGGGCTCGACGTCATCGATGGGGAGCCGGCGGTGCCGGATGCATTGCTGGCGCTCGACAACGTGGTGGTCACGCCCCATCGCGCCGGCTCGACATTCGAGACCACGGACGATGCGCTGGCGCGCATGGTGCAGACTCTCGAGGCCTGGACTCGCGACGGCACGAATCTCGCGCCGATCTGAAATTCCGGTTCAGGATCCGTGCGCCGGCACGAGGTGGCAGGCCGCGAACTGGCCGGCGCCGACGGCAATCATCGGCGGCTCGCGCTCGCGGCAGATCGGCTGCGCCTGCGGACAGCGCGTGTGAAAGCGGCAGCCCGCGGGCGGATCGATCGGGCTCGGCACATCGCCCTGCAGCATGATGCGGCCGCGCGCCATGTCGGGATCCGCGATCGGCACGGCCGAGAGCAGCGCCTGGGGGTAGGGGTGTTTGGGATCGGCGTATAGCCGTTCCTTGTCCGCGAGTTCGACGATCTTGCCGAGATACATCACCGCCACGCGATCGGCGATGTGGCGCACGACCGCGAGGTTGTGGCTGATGAACAGATAGGTGAGGCCGAACTCGCGCTGCAGATCCTGCATCAGGTTCACGATCTGCGCCTGGACCGACACGTCGAGGGCGGAGACCGGCTCGTCGCAGACCAGGAGCTTGGCGTTGAGCGCGAGCGCACGCGCGATGCCGATGCGCTGCCGCTGGCCGCCGGAGAAACTATGCGGGTAGCGCGTCGCGTGATCGGGCTCCAGTCCGACGCGCTGCAGCAGCTCGCGCACGCGCAAGCTCTGACTCGCGCGATCGCCGATGCCGTGGATGACCAGCGGTTCGGCGATGATCTCGCCGACGCTCATGCGCTGGTTCACCGAGGCGCCTGGATCCTGGAACACCATTTGAAGGTCGCGTCGGATGACACGCAACGCAGCGTCGGAGAGGCTGGTCAGGTCCTGGCCAGCGAAGCGTATCCGTCCGCTGCTCGGCTCCACGAGCCGCAGCAGCAGACGGCCCGTCGTCGTCTTGCCGCAACCCGACTCGCCGACCAGAGCCAGCGTCTCGCCGCGCGACACCGAGAAGCTGATGCCATCGACCGCCCGGACGGCGGACCGCGCGCCGCCGAAGAATCCGGGACGAATGGGAAAATGCTTCGTGAGATTCTCGACCTCGAGCAAAATCTCGTTCTGGGCGCGCCGTGGCGGCGCACGCAGCGGTGGCGTGGGCGCGATCAGCGCCGATTGTGGCGCCACGGCTCCCGCGGCGCTGAACCCGGTGTGACGGAAGCAGGCGGCGAAATGCCCCGGCTCGAGTTCGCGCATGGCGGGCTCGCTGGTCGTGCAGGCCGGCTGGGTGAACGCGCAGCGCGGATGGAAGCGGCAACCCGCCGGCGGATCGGCCGGGCTCGGGATCACACCCTCGATCGCCACCAGGCGCGCCTCCGTGCGATCGAGCTTGGGGCTCGAGGCCAGCAGCGCGCCGGAATAGGGATGCAACGGACGACGGAACAGCGCGCGAACCGGCGCCTGCTCGACGACGCGACCGGCATACATCACCACCACGCGCTGCGCGAACTCGGCGACGACGCCAAGATCATGCGAGATCAGGATGATCGCCATGCCGAGATCGCGCTGCAGGCCGCGCAGCAGATCGAGGATCTGCGCCTGGATGGTCACGTCGAGCGCGGTCGTCGGCTCGTCGGCGATCAGCAGCGCCGGCCGGCACGCGATGGCGATGGCGATCATCGCGCGCTGGCGCATGCCGCCGGAGAGCTGGTGCGGATAATCGTCCACGCGGCGTTCGGCGAGCGGGATCTCCACCACGCGCAACAGGTCGATCGCGGCACAGCGCGCGGCGCGGCGATCATGGTCGCGATGAAAGCGCAGCATCTCGCCGATCTGGTCGCCGATCGTGAGCAGCGGATTGAGCGATGTCATCGGTTCCTGGAAGATCATGCCGATCCGCTCACCGCGGATCTTGCGCATCTCCGTCTCCGGCAAGGTCAGGAGATCACGCCGCTCGAGCTCGATGCGACCCGCCGTCACGCGGCCGGGGAATCCCAGCAAGCGCATGATCGACAATGCGGTGACGCTCTTGCCCGATCCGGACTCGCCAACGATCCCGAGGGCGCCGCCGCGCGGCAACTCCAGATCCACCCGGTCGATGACCGGCACACCGGAGAACTCGACCCGCAATCCGCGAACGCGCAGCAGCGGCTCGGCCGACTCACCGGCAGGCATGGATGCGGCGCTGAGATCGGTCATGGTTGTCACGGCACTATCGTATCCTGGTACAAGGAATACGGGAGTTTACCGAGAGGGAGCGACATGGCGACGATCATCCGCGACGTTTCGAATGCGACGGCCGACGACCTGGAGTGGCAGCTGCGCTGCGACATGGCAGCCGTGTTCCGCGTGTCGGCGCGGCTTGGCTGGAACGAGCAGATCGGCAATCACAACTCGCTGATGCTGCCCGGCAAGACGCCGCTCTTCCTGATCAACCCACGCGGATTGCTATTCCAGGAGATCACGGCGAGTTCGCTCATCGTCTGTGATCTCGACGGCAAGGTGATCCGCGGCACCGGGGAATTGCGCCAGGTCGCGTTCCACATCCATGCGCGCATCCATCTGCTCAAACCCGCGGCAACCTGCATCGTCCACGTCCATCCGCGTTACCTGACCGCGCTGTCGATGCTCGACGAGACCGAACTCGCGCTCGCGCATCACAACAACCTCATGCTCAACGACCGCATCGTCTACGACCATGAGGGCTACGCGCCGGTCGCCGATACCGACGAGGGCGATCGGATCGCGCGCGTGCTCGGCGACAAGACGATCATGGTGATGGCGCATCACGGCGTGACTGTGGTCGGCCGCACGGTCCACGAGGCGTTCGACGAATGCTATAGCGCGGAGCGCAGCGCGATGTGTCAGATCACGGCGCTCTCGACCGGTCGCAAGCTGCGCGTGATCCCGGACAGGTACCGGCGCAACTATCTCGGGCCCTGGGGCGACAAGGTCGATTCACGCATGCATCTCGATGCGTGGCGCCGGATCCTCGACAAGGAAGATCCGGACTACGCGACCTGAGCCGCATCAGCCGCTCGGCGCCACCGACCGCAGGAGGTCGAGCAGCGCTTGCGTCGGCTTGCCGTCGTCCGGCACGCCGGCGGTGCGCTGGAATTCCTTGATCGCGGCGACTGTGCGCGGGCCCGCGCGGCCGTCATTGCCGCCGGTGTTGAAGCGCAGCTTGCCGAGCAGGATCTGGACTTCTTTCGTGATCTCGCGCTGCACGATTTCAGGCGTGAGCTGACGCAGCTTCTGAGTCGCGCGCTGATCGCCCGCCGTCTCGGCGAGCTGATAGTAGCTGCGCGCGCGCGCCAGATCGCGCGGCACGCCGAGGCCGCCCTCGAAAATCTCGGCAAGCGCGATGTTCGCCTGTGGGATCCGCTCGGCCGCGCGCTCGAACCACTCCACGGCCTTCACCGAATCCACCGGCAGACCCCAGCCGCGCGCATAGGCAACGGCGAGGTTGTACTGCGACGGCGGATAGCCCTGCTCCGCCGCCTTGGCGTACCACTTTGCGGCCTCGTCGAGATTCTGCTCGGTGCCGCGCGAGCGCTCGTACATCACCGCGAGATTGTGCTGCGCGGTGGGCATGCCCGCGGCGGCGGCCAGGCTGAACCATTTGAACGCCTCGGCCCAATCCTGCTCGATGCCGTCGCCGGCCGCGTAGCGCGCGGCGAGGGTGAATTGAGCGGCCGCGTCGCCGCCGCGGGCCGCCCGCTTCAGTTCCGCCTGTGGTTCGTTGGCATCGATCGGCGGCAAGGGCGGCGGCGCAGCGACCGAGAAAGTCGGCGCGGGCGTCACGGGTGGCGGTACGGGTGCCGCCACCGGTGGCGGCGCCGGCGGCTGGGACTGAGCCGCCGCTTGGACCGGGACCGGGGTCGGCGCGGGAGTCGCCGCCGGTGCGGTGACTGGCGGCGGCGCGCTCGCGACGCTGGGTGGGCGCGGCGCCGGCGGGGTGGCGAAATTCATCAAGAACAGCGCCGCCGCCGCGCTCGTCGCCGCGCCGATCGCGAACCCGGTCAGGCCGGCCGGCCATTTCGAGCCGGGGCGATAATGGATGGCGCTGTCGACAGCGTTAGTGAGCCAATCCGCCAAGGGCTGGTTCGACTCGGCCGCCGCCTGCGCGGCGCGGTTCTGCAGCAACGGGCTGATGCCGTCGATACGCCACGCATCGGGGGCCGAAAACCCCGATGGCGAGCTGAATGTCGGCTCGGTCGCCGTCGGCGGGGGCGTCGGCGCCGGGGGGATATTCGTCGGTGGCGTCTCTGTCGTCATCTCGCTTCCCAGAATCGAGCGGAAGATACAGGGAAGGTGTCCGCAGCGACAGGCGTTATCCAGCCATGCTGCCCGGTTGTCGGTGCAGCCCCGCGGGTGGTAATCAGCCGCGGCTCGTTTGCCCTCGTCGAGATGAAGGATCCGCCACGCTCATGACTGCGCGCTCCCCGGCCGATGGCCGCAAGACTGCCCTGATCACCGGCATCACGGGGCAGGACGGCGCCTACCTTGCCGAGCTGCTGCTCGCGAAGGGATATGAGGTGCATGGCCTGAAGCGGCGGTCATCGTCGTTCAACACCGCCCGGGTCGATCACCTCTATGCGGATCCGCATGAGCGTGATGTGCGCTTCTTCATGCATTACGGCGACATGACCGACGCGACCAATCTGATCCGCCTGGTGCAGGAGACGCAGCCCAGCGAGATCTACAATCTGGCCGCTCAGAGCCACGTGCAGGTGAGCTTCGAGACTCCGGAATACACGGCGAACTCCGACGGCATCGGGACGTTGCGCCTGCTCGAAGCGATCAGGATTCTCAAGATGGAGAAGACGACCCGCTTCTATCAGGCTTCGACCTCCGAGCTGTATGGGCTGGTCCAGGAACGGCCACAGCGCGAGACGACGCCGTTCCGTCCACGCAGCCCCTACGCGGCGGCTAAGCTCTACGGGTACTGGATCACGGTGAACTACCGTGAGGCCTACGGCATGTATGCGTGCAACGGCATCCTGTTCAACCATGAGGGACCAACGCGCGGCGAGACCTTCGTCACGCGCAAGATCACGCGCGCCGTCGCGGCGATCCATCTCGGTATCCAGAAGACGCTCTATCTCGGCAACATCGACGCCAGCCGCGATTGGGGCCATGCGCGCGACTACGTCGAAGGGATGTGGCGCATTCTGCAGCAGCCCGAGCCGGATGATTTCGTGCTGGCGACGGGCGAGACCCATACCGTGCGGGAATTCGTCGAGCGCGCGTTCGCCGAGATCGGCCGGCGCATCGTCTGGACGGGCAAGGACGCGCAGGAGAAGGGCCTCGACGAGAAATCCGGCGACACGCTCGTCGAGATCGATCCGCGGTATTTCCGCCCGACCGAAGTCGAGTTCCTGCTCGGCGATCCGTCCAAAGCCCACGCGAAGCTGGGCTGGAAGCACACCACGAGCTTCGCCGATCTCGTGAAGGAAATGGTCAAGAGCGACCTCGACCTCGTGCAGCGCGAGCACAACGCGATGGGGCGAAAGAGCACGTCATGAGCGCCTTCGATCCCAAGGGCAAACGCATCTGGGTCGCCGGCCATCGCGGCATGGTCGGCTCCGCGGTGGTCCGGCGCTTGGCGCAATCGGGATGCGAGTTGCTGCTGGCGGGGCGCGAGCAGGTCGATCTGGTGCGGCAGGATTCGGTGAATGCCTGGATGGCGCAGGCGCGCCCGCAGGCGATCGTGCTGGCCGCGGCGCGGGTCGGCGGCATCGTCGCCAACGACACGCAGCCCTCCGATTTCATCTACGAGAATCTGATGATCGAGGCCAACGTCATCCACGCGGCGTGGAAGACCGGCGTCGAGAAGCTGCTCTTTCTCGGCTCGACCTGCATCTATCCGCGCCTCGCGCCGCAGCCCTTGAACGAGTCGGCGCTGCTCACTGGGCTGCTCGAGCCGACCAATGAGTGGTACGCGATCGCGAAGATCGCGGGCATCAAGCTCTGCCAGGCCTATCGCAAGCAGCATGGCGCGCATTTCATCGCGGCGATGCCGACCAATCTCTACGGGCCCAACGACAATTTCGACCTCGCGCACAGCCATGTCGTCGGCGCGCTGATGGTCAAGATCCATCGCGCGAAACTGACCGGCGCGCAGCGCGTCGAGATCTGGGGCACCGGCACGCCCAAGCGCGAGTTCCTGCATGTCGACGATTGCGCCGACGCCTGCGTGTACCTGCTCGAGAACTACGATGCGCCGGAGATCGTGAATATCGGCGTCGGCACCGATCTGACGATCCGCGCCTTCGCCGAGACTCTGGCCAAGGTGATCGGCTGGTCGGGCGAGTTCGTCTACGATCGCTCCAAGCCCGACGGCACGCCGCGCAAGCTGGTCGACACCGGTCGGATCAACGGTCTCGGTTGGCGCGCGCGCATTGGCCTCGAGGATGGCCTGCGCAGCGCCTATGCATGGTTCATCGCCAACGC
The DNA here is from genome assembly GCA_031403455.1 of Alphaproteobacteria bacterium. Classification (GTDB taxonomy): domain Bacteria; phylum Pseudomonadota; class Alphaproteobacteria; order CACIAM-22H2; family CACIAM-22H2; genus CAIOSQ01. Next base: position 9,155 of record JANNTF010000534.1, read on the forward strand.
GCCGGAAGCCAAGATCGCGGCCTAGCTTGCCGATCCGGCCTCATTCGAGCAGCCGGAGCGCCATCAGCGTGATGCCGGGAAATGCGACCAGCACGATCGTCCGGATGATGTCCGTCACGACGAAGGGCAGGACGCCGCGATAGGTCTGGAGCATCGGCACGTCGCGCGCCATGGCGTTGATGACGAACAGATTCATGCCGACCGGCGGCGTGATCAGCCCGACTTCGACGACGATCAGGGCGAGGATGCCGAACCAGATCGCCGCGTCCTCGGGCCCCAACCCGAAATCCAGTTTCATGATTGCCGGGAAGAAAATCGGAATCGTCAGCAGGATCATGCTGAGCGAGTCCATCAGGCAGCCGAGCACGAGATAGGCGAGCAGGATCAGCGTCAGGATCAGCCAGGGATCGAGGCCGGAGCCGGCGATCGCATTCGCCACCATCTGCGGGACCTGGGTGAAGGCCATGAAGGTGTTGAACAGCTGCGCGCCGAGCACGATGAAGAAGATCATCGCGGTGGCGATGGCGGTCTGGCGCACGCACGTGAGGAACCCGGTAAGCCGCATGCCCGCCCTCACGGCGAACAACAGCGTGCCGAAGGCGCCGACGGCCGCGCCCTCCGTCGGCGTGAACAGCCCGGCATACATGCCGCCGATCACGAGCACGAAGATGGAGACGACCGGCCACACGCTGCGCAGCGCGGCCAGGGTCTCGGCGGCGCTCGCGCGCGGCGTGGTCGGGGCGAGGCCGGGATTGCGGTGCACGACGACCGAGATCGCCGCCATGTAGCCGAGCGCCGCCAGCACGCCGGGAACGAAGGCGGCGACGAAGAGCTTGGCGATGTTCTGCTCCGCCAGGATCGCGTAGATGACGAGCACGATCGAGGGCGGGATGAGGATGCCGAGCGTGCCGCCGGCGGCGAGCGTGCCCGTCGACAGGCTTCCCGCGTAGCCCGCGCGGCGCATCTCCGGCAGCGCGACCTGACCCATCGTGGCGGCGGTCGCGACCGAGGATCCGCAGATCGCCCCAAAGCCCGCGCAGGCGCCGATGGTGGCGATCGCCAGCCCGCCGCGCCGATGGCCGAGCAGCGTCTGGGCCATGCGATAGAGCGCCTGGCTCATCCCGGCCTGCGCCGCGAAATGCCCCATCAGCAGGAAGATCGGAATGACGGCGAGGGAATCCGTCGCATAGACGTCGTAGACGACGCTCTTGAGGCTGCCGACCAGCGCGCCCCAGCTGCGCAGCAGCAGCGTGCCGGTCGCCCCGGCGATGAACATCGCGAGTCCGATCGGCACCCGCAGGAACATCGCGGCGAGCATCGCCGCGAACAGGACCAAGCCGAGGACCGGCGCGCTCATCGCGTCGGCGCCGATCTAAGGATTAGCTGGAGGTCGCGGCCCGCGCGATACAAAGCGATCAGCACCGCGAGCGCGAAAAATCCCATCACGCCCGCATAGCCCCACCAGGCCGGCAGGCGCAGCAGCATCGTCGTTTCGCCATAGGCGATCTTGTCGGCCATGCCGGAATAGACGCTGCGCACGATCAGCGCGCCCACTGCGACGAACAGGGCGTGGCCGATGAACGAGATCGTGGCCCGCACGCGCAAGCCGGCGTCGCGGAACAGCAGGTCGACCACGACATGCCCCGCCTGGTGCTGGCACAGCGGCATGAACGCGGCGACCGCCACCGCGCCGGCCATCGACATGATCTCGTAGTCGCCCGGCACCGGGCCGAAGCCGCGCAACACGGGCAGGGAATGGGCCAGTCCCGCGAGCGCGCGCCCGGCGATGCTTGCGACCGTCATGACGATCATGCCGGTGAGGATGAGTCCGCCGATGATCGCCGCCGCATCGGCGAGCCACGCGAAAACCCGGCCAAGCGGGTCGGGATCCACCCGAGCGAGTTGTGGTGCGAACTCGGCCATGACCTCCTCGTTTCTCCCAGCTATCCAGCGTTACGATTGATTGCTATTCACGAGAACAATAGCGTCGTCGCGCAATCGCGGGCGCTTCGGCGCGGAGGGAAGAACGTCATGGCTGGTGCCATCCATCGTCGGTCGCTTGCGGCCGGGGCCATCGCGCTCGCCGCGGGCCATGCGGCTCCCGCGCAGGCGCAGCAGGCGACATTGCGCATCCATCATTTCCTCCCGCCCCAGGCGCCCGTGCCGCTCGGCTTCATCGAGCCGTGGGCCAAGCGCGTGACCGAGCAATCGAATGGCCGACTGAAGGTCGAGATCTATCCGGCCATGCAACTCGGCGGCCGGGCGCCGGCGCTGTTCGATCAGGCCAAGGACGGCGTCGTCGATATCGTCTGGACGCTGACCGGCTACACGCCGGATCGCTTCCCTAGATCCGAGGTCTTCGATCTGCCGTTCTTGGCGGGGAACGCGGAGCAGACGAGCCGCGCGGCCTGGGATTTCTACGACAAGCATCTGCGCGACGAGTTCAAGGACGTCAAAGTCCTAGCGGTTCATGTCCACGGGCCCGGCGTGCTGCATGTGCGCGGCGCAGGCGTGCGCAAGCTCGAGGACATGCGCGGTCTCAAGCTGCGTGCGCCGACCCGCGTCATTTCGCAGCTGCTCGAGGCGCTCGGCGCGGTGCCGGTTCCGATGCCGGTGCCGCAGGTGCCCGAGGCGCTGCAACGCGGCGTGATCGACGGCACGGTCATCCCCTGGGAGGTGACGCGCTCGCTGCGTGTGCCGGAGCTCGTGCAGAGCCACACCAATTTCTCCGGCTCGCGCGCGCTCTATACGACTCTGTTCGTGCTGGCGATGAACAAGCCGCGCTATGACGGCCTCGCGCCGGAGCTGCGCAAGGTGATCGACGACAATGCCGGGTCCAACGCGGCGCACGAGCTCGGCCGCGTCATGGACGCCGGCGATCTGCCGGCGATCGAGGTCGCCAAGGCCCGCAACAATGCGTTAATCACGTTGGATGCAGCGGAGACGGCGCGCTGGCGTGCGGCCGCCCAGCCCGTCATCGATGCCTGGATCGCCGAGACCGCCAAGCGCGGCTTCGATGGCAAGGCCCTGGTCGACGATGCGCGGGCGTTGATTGCGAAATATGCCGGGCCGGCTGCCTGAGGCGTCGCTGCACACCACGCCGATCGCGCGCTTCGAAGCGGATCGCGCGCCGTGTCGGTGATCATCGTCGGTGCGGGGATCGGTGGCTTGACCACCGCGCTGGCGCTGCACGCGCGCGGGATCGGTTGCGAGATCTTCGAACAGAGCGCCGAGATCCAGCCGCTCGGCGTCGGCATCAATCTGCTGCCGCATGCCGTGAAAGTGCTGAGCGGGCTCGACCTGCAGGATCGTCTCGACGCCGTCGCGATCCGCACCAAGGAACTCGCGTATTTCAACAAGCATGGTCAGGAGATCTGGCGCGAGAACCGGGGCCTGGACGCGGGGTATCCGTGGCCGCAATTCTCGATCCATCGCGGCGAGTTGCAGATGATCCTGCTCGCCGCGCTTCAGGAGCGCTTCAGCGGTGATCGCGTGCATTTCGGTCATCGTGTCGCCGCCGTCGAGGAAAGCGGCGCGGGACGCGCGCGCGCGTGCTTCGTGGATCGAAGTGGCGCGAAGCTGCGGACCGTCGAGGGCGATCTCCTTATCGCCGGCGACGGCATCCACTCGGCGGTGCGCGCACAGCTCGTGCCGGGCGAGGGGTCGCCGAAATGGAATGGCGCGATCCTGTGGCGCGCGGTGACGGAGGATTGGTCGCCCTTCCTCTCCGGCCGCACGATGATCATGGCCGGCCACCAGAACCAGAAATTCGTCTGCTATCCGATCTCGCGCGCGGCCCACGACAAGGGCCGCGCGCGGCTCAACTGGATCGCCGAGTTGCGTGTCGACCCGGCCGGCCCGTGGCGTCGCGAGGATTGGAGCCGTGCGGGGCGCCGCGCCGAGTTCCTGCCCGCCTTCGAAGCCTGGCGCTTCGATTGGCTCGACGTGCCCGCACTCATCCGCGGCGCGGCGATCTCGTACGAGTATCCGATGGTCGATCGCGATCCCCTGCCACGCTGGGGCTGGGGGCCCGTGACGCTGCTGGGCGATGCGGCGCATCCGATGTATCCGATCGGATCGAACGGCGCATCGCAGGCGATCCTGGATGCGGAAGCTCTGGCCGAGTCCATCGCGACTCTCGGCGCGACACCCCAAGCGCTCGCGGCCTATGAAGCGCTGCGGCGGCCCGCCACATCGGCGATCGTGCTCGCCAATCGCGGCAATGGGCCGGAGCAGGTGATGCAGATTGTCGAGGAGCGCGCGCCGAACGGCTTCGCGCAGGTGCATGACGTAATCCCGGCCGCGGAACTCGAGGCCGTCGCCGCGCGCTACAAGATTGTCGCCGGGTTCGATCTCGCGACGCTGCGCGCGCGTGCGACTCAGTCGTAGAAGGTCGCGAACTCGGAAAGCGGCGCGCGTTCGGTGACCAGCGCGTTCTCGGGCGCCTCGGGGTCGGCATAGCCGAGCGCGATGCCGCAGACGACCAGTTCCGACTCGGCGAGCGGCAGCACGGTCCGGATCGCGCGATGGAAACGCGCGAAGGCGGCCTGCGGACAGGTGTCGAGCCCATGGCCGCGCGCGGCGATCATGATGTTCTCGAGGAACATGCCGTAGTCGAGCCAGCTGCCGATCTCGAGGCGCTTGTCGATCGTGCAGATCAGGCCGATCGGCGCATCGAAGAAGACGAAGTTGCGGCCGGTCTGTTCGTGCATGCGCTGCTTGTCGCTGCGCCCGATGCCGAGCAGCCCGTAGAGATCCCAGCCGACCTTGCGCCGCCGCGCGAGATAGGGTTCGAAGAACTCGCCGGGATAATATTTGTAGGGTTGGTCATGGCCGTCGGGTGCGTCATGCGCCGCGAGCACGGCGGCGCTGAGCCGAAGCTTGCTCTCGCCAGTCACGACATGGACGCGCCAGGGCTGCATGTTCGTCCCGCTCGGCGCGCGCGCGGCGACGTTCAGGATGTGCTCCACCAATTCGCGCGGTAGCGGATCCGGCTTGAACCGTCGCAGCGATCGCCGCGTCGCGATCGCGCCGTCGACCGCATTGCGCGGCGTGATGCCGATCCGTGCCAGGTACGTCTCGTCGCTCATGATGCGTTCAATCGACGGTCCAGCCGCCATCGACCAGCAGCGAGGTTCCCGTGACCAGCGCCGAGGCGTCGCTCGCCAGATAGAGCGTCGCGCCCATCAGATCCTCGACCTTGCCGAGCCGCCCAAGTTTGATCTTCGCCATCACGCCGGCCATGAAGGCGGCATCCTTCAGATAGGGCGTGGTCATCGGCGTCTCGATGAAGGTCGGCGCGATCGCATTGACGCGGATCTTGTGCGGTGCGAGGTCGAGCGCCATCGCCTTGGTCAGCCCCTCGATCGCGAATTTCGACGCGCAGTAGATCGTGCGCTTCATGCCGCCGACATGTCCCATCTGCGAGGACATGTTGATAATCGAACCGTGGCGCCCCTCCGCGATCATCCGTTGCGCGATCGCCTGGGCGGCGAAGAAAGCCGCGCGGACATTGAGGTTCATGACGGTGTCGTAATCGTCTTCGGTGACTTCGGTAAAGCTCTTGGGCCGGTTCGTGCCGGCGTTGTTCACGAAGATGTCGAAGGCCGGCCGCGTGGTCGCCATCGCATGCACGGCGGCGAGAT
>JANNTF010000535.1:0-2926 GCA_031403455.1 Alphaproteobacteria bacterium
CGAGCAGGCCCTCGATGCGCGTCGGCGCGACCATGTCGCCGCCCGATGTCTTGATGAAATCCTTCTTGCGATCGGTGATCTTGAGGTAGCCGTCGGCGTCGAGCGAGCCGATGTCGCCGGTGTGGAGCCAGCCGTCCCGGATCGCCGACGCCGTCGCTTCCGGATCGTTCCAGTAGCCCTTCATGACCAGTTCGCCGCGCACCAGGATCTCGCCGTCCTCGGCGATCCTCACCTCGACGCCCTTGAGCGGCGGACCGACCGTGTCGAGCTTGACCCGTCGCGGCAGGTTGGCGCTGACCACCGGCCCCGATTCGGTCTGGCCGTAGCCCTGGCACAGCAGCAGGCCGAGCGCGGTGAAGTAGAGGCCGATCTCGAAGTTCAGCGGCGCGCCGCCGGAGACCAGGGCCTTGAGCCGACCGCCGAAGCGCTGCCGGATCTTCTCGCGTACGAGCCGGTCGAGAAGCGGGTCGAGGATCCGATCGAGCAGCGTGAGCGATGCCGGATCGCGATAGCGCTAGGCGCCGATCTCGAGCGTGCGCTCGAACAGCTTGGCCTTGAGCCCGCCATCCCGCGTCATCTGCTGCGAGATGCGCGCGTGCAGCGTCTCGTAGAGCCGCGGCACCGCCGTCATGATCGTCGGACGGACTTCGAGCATGTTGGACGCGAGCTTGTCCGTGCCTTCGCCGAAATAGATCTGCGCGCCGATCGACGCCATCAGCACGCCGCCGGCCGTATGCTCGTAGGCATGCGACAGCGGCAGGAAGGACAGGTAGATCTCCTCGTCCTCCACGAGATCCAGGGTCGTGAGGAGATCATAGGCGCCGGCGCAGTTCATCAGCATGGCGCCGTGATGCAGCGCCACGCCTTTGGGCATGCCGCCGGTGCCGGAGGTGTGAATGATGCACGCGACATCGTCGCGGTTCAGGCTCGCCGCGATGGCGTCCACATCGTCGCGACGCGTGGCGCCGAGCGCCATCGCATCCGTCCAGTTCAACACCTGGACTCCGGGATCCTGCTCGAGCGGCGGCGGATCGATCCCGATCAGGAAGCGGCAGCTCGGCGTCTGACGGCCCGCCGCGAGCGTATTGGCGGCCAGTAGACGCGTCGATGCGATGATTCCCTTGACGCCGGCATTGGTGAAGACGTGACGATGTTCGTCCACGGTGTTGGTCACGTAGGCCGGCACGGTGATCGCGCCGGCGGTCATGATCGCGTAGTCGGCGATCAGCCATTCCGGCCGGTTCTCGGCGACCAGCGCGACGCGATCGCCCCGCTTGATGCCGAGCGCGATCAGCGCGCGCGCCAGAATGCGTACCTGCTCGCCGGCTTCGTGCCACGAGACGGCGCTCCATTTGCCGCCGCGCTTGGCCCACATGAACGGCTTTGGACCGCCGATGGCCGTGCGGGCGAGCAGCATCCCCGGAAGGCTGCGCAAGACCTGATGGTCGATCACCTGTTCCTCCTTGTCGCTCGTGTCGTGCCGCCGCGCTTGGCGAGCGCGGGGTAGCGCCTTATATCGGGTCGCTCGCATTGGAGCCAAAGTCATGAGCCGAGCCGTATGCAATCCCGATGGCCCTGTCGCCGAACGGTCCGGTCCGAACGGCCTGCCGGCGTGGAACCTCGACGATCTCTATCCAGGCCAGGGATCCCAGGCCCTCAAGGATGATCTGGCGCAGGCCGAGCGCGCGGGCATCGCGTTTCGCGACCGCCACCAGGGCAAGCTCGCGGCGCTGAGCGGCGCCGCTTTCGGCAAGGCGATCGCCGAGTACGAAGCTCTGGAGGAGACGCTCGCCCGCCTGACGAGCTATGCCGACCTCACCTATGCCGGCAATCAATCCGATGCCGAGATCGGCCGCTTCTATCAGACGGTGCAGGAGCAGGTGAACGCGATCGCGACCCACACGCTGTTCTTCACGCTGGAGATCAACCGGCTCGGCGACGATGACCTCGCCGCGAAGCTCGCGAATGCGGGCGCCGCCCGCTTCGCGCCGTGGCTGCGCGACCTCAGGTCATTCCGGCCGCACCAGCTCGCCGACGACATGGAGAAGCTGCTGCACGAGAAATACGTCGCGGGGCGCGCGGCCTGGACCCGGCTCTTCGACGAGACCGTGGCGGGCTTGCGGTTTCCGATCGAGGGCAAGGAGCTGACCAGCGCCGAGGCGCTGAACCTGCTCTCGGATCCCCATGTGCGCACGCGCCGGCTGGCCGCCAAATCGATCGGCGAGGTGTTCGCGCGCAACATCCGGACCTTCGCGCTGATCACCAACACCCTCGCGAAGGACAAGGAGATCGACGACAAGTGGCGGCGCTACGCGCGGCCGATCTCGGCGCGCAACCTGATGAACCGCGTCGAGGACGATGTCGTCGAGGCGCTGATCGCTTCGGTGCGCATGGCGTTCCCGCGCATCTCGCATCGCTACTATCGGCTGAAGGCGAAATGGTTCGGCGTCGAGCTGCTCGATCACTGGGACCGCAACGCGCCGCTGCCGCGGATCGCCGAATCGGTGATCGGCTGGGACGAGGCGCGCGATACCGTGCTCGGCGCCTATGGGCGCTTCTCGCCCGAGCTCGCGACGATCGGCAAACGCTTCTTCGACCAGCCGTGGATCGATGCCGCCGTGCGGCCCGGCAAGGCGCCCGGCGCTTTCGCACATCCGACCGTGCCGTCGGCGCATCCCTATCTGCTCGTCAATTATCTGGGCAAGACGCGCGATGTGATGACGCTCGCGCACGAGCTCGGGCACGGCGTTCATCAGGTGCTCGCCGGCGCGCAGGGGCATCTGCAGGCGGATACGCCGCTGACGCTGGCGGAGACGGCGTCGGTGTTCGGCGAGATGCTGACGTTCCGCGCGCTGCTGGACGCCGAGACGGATCCGGCCCGGCGCAAGGCGATGCTCGCCGGCAAGGTCGAGGACATGATCAACAC
>JANNTF010000536.1:0-4933 GCA_031403455.1 Alphaproteobacteria bacterium
GCTCGCCGGCGGTGGCATCAAGTTTCCGTTGCAGGTGCCGCCGAACTCGCCGATCAAGAACCTCGATCACCTCAAGGGCAAGTCGATCCTCACCATCGTCGGGTCGGATCTGCATCTCGTGCTCAATCTGATGCTGCGCGCGCATTTCGGCACCGACGATGCCAAGGAGCTCGGCATCACGGTCAAGAACATCCAGGCCTTCGCCGAGCTGTCGCGCTGGCAGTCGGGTATCGACGCCGTGCTCAATGTCGAGCCGGTAGGTGCGGGCGCGGTGAGCTCGGGCCAGGCGGTCAATCTGCTGCTCAACGACGGCACGACCGGGCCGGCCTATGACGGGCCGGAAGGCAAGGGCGCGGGGCACAAGATCGCAAGCTTCGCGAAGACGCCGTTCAACGTCGAAGCCTACTACCCGCATCGCATCTGGTGGGTGGCGCGCGAGGAGTTCCTGCGCAAGAACCCCAAGGCCGTCATCGCGCTGATGATGGCGGTGCATCGCGCGACCAAGATCATGGCGGCGATGACGGCCGACCAGGTCATCGATCTCGCGAGCCAGGACTGGTTCAGCGACCGTGCCGCACAGCGGCCCTACGTGGAGAACATCCTCTATCGTCGCCGTGGCTGGTCCTGGATCACGGAGGGTGATGCGGCCACGCTGGTCGGCCTGTCGAAGGTCAAGTCGCTCTACCAGACCGAACTCACCGGCGCCGGCGTGAAGAAGGTGTTGAGCCTGTCGGCGCCGCTGGCGAAGGAGGCGTGGGAACGCGTGGGCAAGGATCCGGACCCGGCAGTCTTCACCGACGCGAAGGCGACCGATCTGCGCGGCAAGCCGATCTGGGATATCGCCAGCTGGGGGCTATGACCGCGTTGCCGGTTTGCCGCTCGCGGCGATCCTGACTAGGGTCGAGCCGGCGTCACAGGGGTGACGCTGGTTTCACCCTGCCGAACGGATCCGCCATGACACTCGATGAGTCCCGAATGCTCGCCGCCTTGCGTGGCGCCGAACCGATCGACGTGATTTGCCGAGCCAACGCCATCACGCCCGAAGCATTCGCCGCCGCGCGCGATCAGTATCTCGCGCGGCTTGCGCGGCTCGGCGATCAGCGCCTGACGGGCGCGGTGGGCGGCAGGGTGGAGATCCTGCGCGATCGCGCGGGCGTGCCGCACATCTACGCGGGCAGCACCGGGGATGTCCATTTCGGGCTCGGCATCGCGATGGCGCAGGATCGCTTGTGGCAGATGGACCGGTTGCGCCGGCGCGCGATGGGGCGCCTGGCGGAGATTCTCGGGCCGAGCTTCGTGCCCAGCGACATCGCGCATCGCACGGTCGGGATCGATCTGATCGCGGCGCGTGAGCCGGCGCTGATGGACGGCGCGACGCATGCGACGATCATGGCGTTCGTCGCCGGCATCAATCGCCAGATCGCGCTGTTCGGCGCGGAGCTGCCGATCGAGTTCAAGCTGTTGGGCTACGCGCCGGAGCCTTTCACCGTGAGCGACATCGTCGCGATCGCCCGTGGCTTCTGGTGGTCGCTGAACGGGCGCATCGATCGGCTGCTGGCGGCGGAGGCCGCGCGCCTGCTGCCGGCGGCGATGCGCCAGATGTATCTGACGCCCGAGGCGTCCGAGCATCTCGTCCTGCCGACCGGCGGTTCGTTGGCCGCGGGCAGCGATGACGCGACGGGCAGCAACAACTGGGCGCTGGGCGGCGGCAAGACGCCGAGCGGCAAGGCGGTCATGGCCGGTGACCCGCACCAGCCCTTCTGGGTCCCGTCGAGCTGGTACGAATATGCGCTGCATGGGCCGGAGGACGACGCGGCAGGCTGCGGCCATCCCGGCTTTCCCGGCATGTGGTGGGGCAGCAACGGCAAGGTGGCGTGGAGCATCACCAACAACATGGCGTCCACCCGCGATCTCTATCGCGAGGAGGTCGATCCGAGCGACCCAAGGCGCTATCGCGATGGCGATGTGTGGCGCGCGTTCGACACGCGTGACGTCGACATCGCCGTGCGGGGCGAGGCGACGCGCAAGCTCGTGGTGCGATCGACGGTGCGTGGGCCGATCGTCAACGCGCTGGTGCCCGCGATCGAGTCGGCGGGCGATCCGCCGCTGTCGTTGCGCTGGGTCGGGATGGAGCATCTCGACGATCTGCGGGCGAGCATCGCGGTCGGGCGCGCGCGTGACTGGAAGACGTTCCGCACCGCGCTGCGCGACTGGTCGGTCGCCGTGTTCAATTTCGTCTATGCCGATGCGGCCGGCAATGTCGGCTACCAGATGGCCGGCCGTATCCCTGTGCGTGGTCGCGTGACCTATGGGCTGCGCGACGCCGCCGAGCCCGCGGATCGCTGGTCCGGCTACATCCCGTTCGAGGGCATGCCGCACAGCTTCAATCCGGCCGCGGGATATGTCGCGAGCGCCAATCAGCGCATCGTGCCGGCCGCCTATCCGCATACGATCTACGGCGCCTATTCGCAGGGCCATCGCGGCATCCGCATCGATCAGGCCTTCGCCGGCGCCAAGTCGGACGTCGCGGCGAGCATCGCGCTGCAGAACGACGTGAAGAGCGTGCGGGCCGAGCGCAGCTGTCCGCATCTGCTGCGCGCCTTGAAAGGTAGCGACGACGCCGACGCGCGCGCAATGGAAGCGGAACTCGCCGGCTGGGATCATCGCTATGCGACCGGCAGCGTCGCGCCCACGCTGTTCGAAACCTTCATGTTCCACTGGCAGCGTCGCGTGCTGAGCGAGCATGTTCCGGCGCGACTGCTGGATCTCACCGCGCAGCAGACCGGCCTGTGCGTGAGTCTGCTCGAACAGCCCGAGATCGCCTATTTTCGGACGAGCACGCCGGCCGAGATCGTCGCGGTGGCGAAGCAGGCGATGGCGGCGCTGCGTGAACGGCTCGGCGACGATCGCCGGACATGGACCTGGGGGCGTTTGCATCAGGCGCATTGGCGCCATGTCGTGTCGGGACCGGCGACCGCGGGCGCCTTCGATATCGGTCCCGCGGCCGTCGATGGTGGATCGCATACCGTGCGCAACACGGGCGGTGAATTGCCGCCGCACGCGGCCTCGTCCGGCGCCGAATATCGCATCATCGTCGACTTCGCCAAGCCAGGCTCGTTCATGGCCGTTCAGAACATCGGCAATTCCGGGGTGCCGGGCTCGCCGCATTATCGCGACCAGTTCGAGCCCTGGCTGCGGGGCGAGTATCACGTCGTGCATCTGCATCGTGCCGGCGTGGAGGCCGATCTCGAGAGCACGATCCTGATCACGCCGGGTTGACACGATTCGGGTCTGGCGCTGGGCAAGTTTCGCGAAGGGAGGGTTTGATGGTCGGAACTTCCGTTGAACGCGCCGAGCGGATGGCGCGCGCGCTCGGTGGCATCTCCGGCGTCCACGTGACGCCGTATGGGGCGAGCGGCGAGATCGATCACGCCGTGCTGCGTCGGCTCGTCTCCGGCCTCGCGGCGGCGGGCGTGCACAACATCGTGTCCGGCGGCAACACCGGTGAGTTCTTCACGCTCACGTCCGAGGAGGTCGTGCGTGTCCATGCGACGGCGATCGACGCCGTCGCCGGGCGTGCGATGGTGACCGCCGCCGTGGGACGATCGCTGACCGAGGCGATCGCGACGGGGCGCGCCGCGCGACGCGCCGGCGCCGACGCGGTGATGGCGCATCATCCCGGCGATCCTTTCGCGGCGCCGCGCGCGCAGGCCGATTACTTCATCGCGCTGGCCGAGACGCTCGACCTGCCCGTGATGGCCTATCTGCGGTCCGATGCGATCGCGCTTCCGGATCTCGTGCGCGTCGCGACGCATCCCAACATCGCCGCGGTCAAATTCGCGACGCCGAATCTGATGCTGCTGGCCGAGTGTGTGCGCGCGACCCAAGGTCAGGCGGCGGTGTGGATCTGCGGCCTCGCGGAAGCCTGGGCGATTCCGTTCTACGCGCTCGGCACCCGCGGCTTCACGTCGGGTCTGGTCAACATCGATCCGGCGCGGTCGCTGCGGATATGGGCTTGCCTCGAGCAAGGCGATTTCGCGGGGGCGCGCGCGCTCGTCGCCACGATCGCCCGCTTCGAGGCGATGCGCACGAAGCACGCGAATGGCGCGAACGTCACCGTCGTCAAGGCCGCGCTCGAATTGCTCGGTTGGACCATGGGTCCGGTGCGCAAGCCCGGGTTGCCGACGCTCGAGTCAGACGACCGCGACGCGTTGCGCGAGATTCTCACGAGCTGGGGCGTCGGCGACGCCACGACACGCGCCGTTGCGGAGTGAGTCCGCGGCGCCGGCTGTGTTCCTTCAACGCCTGGATGCGATCGGTGCATCGGCGCGATGTCATCGCAACTTACCCGAGTGTTCTTGTGCGGCCATTCCAGTGCTAGGAAAGAATATGCAATTGTTGCGTGAGATTCGGTTGCCCATCAGGGGTTGCGCCGGGAATGACGGCGTGCGGGGCCGCGTTCGAGCGTGTAGGCATGATCGTCCATGATTGAGACAGCGATAGGTTGAACATGAAACAGGGCCCATCAAACTCCTCGGCGATGATGCGGCGGTCCGGTGTCGCGGTGAGGCGTGATGTTTCCCCGCAGCCTGCGGCGTCGGAGATCGTATCGACCGACTCGGCGGTCCCGACCACCGTCTTCGGCGAGTTGCAGACTCAGCCCTTCGGACCCATCGTCGGTCCGCGCCGCCTGCTTCACTTCGCATTCGCGACCCAGACCGACGCGGCGCTGAAGGATCGGGCGCGGCTCGAGTCTCTCTGCAAAGGCCTCGGCCAGCCGATGCCGCAACCGGAGCTGCGCCATCACTGCGTCGATCTCGGCGATGCGCGGCTGCATTGGGAGCAGCAGAACGAGTTCACGTCCTACACGTGGGAAGTGGCAGGCACCGGCTCGCCGTTGTCGTCCAAGGCGGGCGCGCGCAACGCGGCGATG
>JANNTF010000537.1:0-1667 GCA_031403455.1 Alphaproteobacteria bacterium
TTCCAGGCATGCGGCATGCGCTCGGCGGCTTTCTCGTCATAGCCGGGGATCGCGGTGAAGTTCAGATCGATCCCCGGCGCGACGATCAGCCGGTCATAGGCGAGCTTGCGGCCACCGGTGAGCGTGACGCGTCTGCGCCCCGCATCGATGCCGGTCGCCTCGCCGCGCACGACGCTGACGCCATGGCGCTTGCCGAGCGCGTCGTAGCTCTGCGTCAGCTGCTCCATGCGCCGGAATCCGGCGAGCACGTAATTCGAGAACGGACAGGTGATGAAGCGCGCATCGCGCTCGATCAGCGTGACCGCGAGGCTGCGGTGGGCGCGCTTGCTATATTTCGCGGCGGTGGCGCCACCGAACCCGCCGCCGACGATGACGATGCGGGGCGCGGCGCCACGCGCGATCTGCGGCGCGGCGAGCGTGCCGGCTGCGATTCCGGCGGCGGAGAGCAGATTGCGGCGAGAGAGCTGAGCCATGATGTGTCTCCTCACTGCGGCAGCTTGGCGACGAACTCGGCGATGGCGCCGATCTGCTCGTCGCTATAGGCCTTGGCGATGCGGTTCATGATCGTGCCCGGGCGCTGATCGGTCTTGAACGCGAGCATCTGCTGCGCGATCAGCTCCTTGGGCCGGCCTGCGAGCCCGACGATCGCCAGCGATCCTTTGACACCGGGGCCGTGGCAGACGAGGCAGTTCTGCGTCATCGCCTGGGCGCTCTGCGCCTGCGCGCGCTCGATCACGGCCGGGCCTGCGGCCAGCAGGCAAAGCGCCATGATGCTGCGTGGATGGATCATCGACTCGTTCCCCCCTTTGAACGTGGTCGCCGGTCAGCCGGTGACCATCAGCTTGTGTTCCGAACGATGGACGGAGCCATCATCGTCGGTCCATGTCAATTCGATGCTGCCGCTCGCTGCCGCGCGCAGAAAAAACGAGAATAGCGGATTGGCGGCGATCGCCGGCTCGAGCTTGGCCGTGAGCACCTCGCGGCCGCCGTAGCGCACGGTGAGCCGGTTGAGGATCTTGCGTGGGACGAGCGCGCCATTGGCGTCGCGGCGCTGGCCGGATTCCATCGCATGCTGCACGAGCACGCGGATCTCCACGAGCTCGCCGCGTTTTGCGCTCGGCGGCAGGCGCACGCGCGGATTGAGATCGCCGGCCACCGCGCCCTCAGGTCGTGCAGCCGCCGACCGTCACCGTGACGGCGCGCGTTGCGATCCACAGCGAGCCGTCGCTCATCTCGGCGAGCGCGGTGACACGCTGCGACTGCGACAGCCGCATGCGCAAGCTGACCTCGCAGCGCCCGGCCAGCGGCGTGAAGGCGAAACTCACGACGCCGGGATTGGGATTGCCGTCAGCGACGACATGCAGCGCGCGGACATGGTCGGAATCGTTCATCGGACTCTCCACCGCGATCGTGACCGGCACCTGCGTGCCGTTCTCGGCGATCTCCGCGATGCGCAAGGTGACCCGGCCTTCGCGCGGCGTTCCGTTCGTGAGGCCCTGCAGCAGCCGGCGCGCCGCCTCGGGCGTCGCCTGCGCCGCGCTGGTCGAAAGCAGCATTGCGCCGCCAGCCAGCGTCGCGCGGCGGCCGAACCGGGTTTCGCTGCGGAGCTGGTGAGATCCTGGGCGCATGGGATGACGCACTCCTGCCGCAAGACTGCGGTATCGTCA
>JANNTF010000538.1:0-2310 GCA_031403455.1 Alphaproteobacteria bacterium
GACATCGGCGGCCGACGCATGCCGAGCCGCGCCTATGTCGCGCAATTCAACTTTTCGGGCAATGATCAGCAGAAGAAGGTCGGTGTGCTCTCAGGCGGTGAACGCAATCGCGTTCATCTCGCGAAGGTGCTGAGGACGGGCTGCAATCTGCTGCTGCTCGATGAACCCACCAACGATCTCGACGTCGACACGCTACGGGCGCTCGAAGAGGGGTTGCTCGGCTTTCCGGGCTGCGCCGTGATCATCAGCCATGATCGCTGGTTCCTCGACCGTATCGCGACGCACATCCTCGCATTCGAAGGCGACAGCCGGGTCGTTTGGTTCGAGGGCAACTACCAGGATTACGAAGCGGATCGGAAGCGCCGCCTCGGGGCCGAGGCCACGCAGCCGCATCGCATCAAGTTCAAGAAGTTGACCCACGGCTGAAGGACCGCGGCGGCGTACCGAAGCGCGGGCGGGTCCGGTATTCGACGATGACGGGACGCGGTGCCTTCGCCGCAGGCGTGGCGTAGCTGGTGGCCGGCGCGCCGACAGGCGCGAAACGGCGCGGTTTCGGCATCGTGATCGCCATCGTCGGCGATGCCGCGCGCACGTCGATGGCGCGGCCATCCACGATCGCGCCATTCATGGCCGCGATCGCGGCCTCCGCCGCGCGGGGTGGCGCGATGTTGACCAGGCCGTAGCCTTTTGTGCCCTGGCTCATGGCATCGCGCGCGAGATAGGCGCCGAGCACGATCCCGAACTGGTCGAAGAGCTGCGCCAGCTGCTCGTCGCCATACCCGTGTGGCAGGTTGGCAACGAATACATTGCCGCGGAATTTGTTCTGTCTCATGCCATTGGCTCGTCTTGATGATGTGGTGAGTCGGGGTGAGTGTGCCTGATCGGTGTGCAGTTTGGCACATGGTCGGCCATGCTTGGCTGTGACCGCGCGCACATGCCTGCGCTGTGCAATTCGCCTACGTCCTCCAGGTCGCCTGATCGAGTCGATTGCATCCAAGGCATTGGCACCGACGCCGCCAACGCCTCTCGACAACGCGGTGCGACCAGATTCGTTTCCACCGTGATGATGATTTGGATGCAATGATCGGGCCGAAGAGCGAGTCGCAGCGCGGAGGACACGATGGCGAAGATTTTTTCAGTGGCGTCCTGGAACGTTGAGCATTTCAAGCAGGATCGCGACCGCGTGGCCCGCGTCGTCGGCTTCCTGAGCGCCCAGAACCCCGATGTCTTCGGGCTTTACGAGGTCGAGGGGGCGACGATCTTCGACGATCTGGTCAAGACGATGCCCGGCTACACCTTCCAGATCACGGAAGGGTCGCAGACCCAGGAAATCCTGATCGGGGTGCGCAAGGGCCTCACGGCGTTCATCACGCAGCGCGTCGAATTCCGCTCGGGTACGACGCATATGCGTCCCGGGCAGCTGGTGACGATCGTCAAGGGCGGCACGAGCTACATGCTGCTGTTCCTGCACCTGTCGAGCGGCGCCGATCCGCGGGGCATGGGCTTGCGCGATGACATGATCGATCGCGCCTTCGAATTCCGCAAAGTGCTCGATGCGAAGGCGGGTGGGACCGGGAAGGCCCATTACATCTTCCTGGGCGACCTCAATACGATGGGCATGGAGTATCCATTCGAGCGCGCGATTCCGGCCGAAACCGAACTGCGCAAATGGGATGCCGTCGCCAAGCGGCGCGGCATGACGCGATTGGCGAAGTCTCAGGATGCCAGCTGGTCGAACGGATCGAAATCCAGGATCCCGCCTTCCGCGCTCGATCACGTGGTCGCGACGACGAATCTCAAGTTCCGCAAATTCCCGCGTCTCGCCGGTGGTACTGCGGAGGTCGATCTGCGGGGCTGGGCGGGCGAGACGACCGATGCCGCGCGGGATGCATGGATCAAGAGTTTCTCGGACCATTCGCTGCTCTATTTCGAGCTCATCGAATAGTGGCCTCGGTCCTGCGCGCCGATCCGGGGCGCGCAGCACGATCATCCATCCAATTCGTCGAAGCTCACCTGCGCGCGAAGCTTTGCCACGTCATCGATCGTCACTTGGCGGCCCTGCGACCGCACTCCATGGGCGCGCAGACCGCCGAATGCGCGCGAGAGACTCTCGGGCGTCATGCCGAGCCGGGCGGCGATCACATTCAGTTCGTCGTCGAGGCGCAAGACAGCTGTGCCGCTGGTGACCTCGATCTTCATCAGCAGATAGGTGCCGAGCCGCTCGCCAGCTGAACGCAGTTTGAGGTCCTTGATCTGGCGTACGAGCAGGCGCCAATGCCCCGCCAGCATGTCGACCAGCGCACGCGAGAA
>JANNTF010000539.1:0-6815 GCA_031403455.1 Alphaproteobacteria bacterium
CAGCCTTTCCATCGCCTCTTCGCGGATCGCAGCCGCGATGGCTCGATCTGGCACCGTGCCGAGATCTGGTCCTTCGTCGCCGACCGGATTGCCGAGCGACCGCTGCTCGGTTGGGGTCTGAACGCCGCGCGCGCGATTCCCGGCGGCAAGGAGTTGCTCCAGCCCGGCGTCGAGAAACTGCCGCTGCATCCGCACAATGCCGTGCTGCAGCTCTGGCTGGAGCTCGGCGCCGTCGGCGCGGCGATCGGCGCGGCAATCGCCTGCGTGATCCTGCTGGCGTCGACCTCGGCCGCGCATGCGCAGGCGACGCGCATCGGCATGACGGCCGCCGCCGCCGCCGCCCTCACCGTCGCCGCAACCGCCTACGGACTCTGGCAAGGCTGGTGGATGGCGGCGGTGTGGCTGGTCGCCGCGCTGGCGAGGGCGTGCGCAATGCCGGAGCGGGCATGAAGATCTGCCAGCTCTGCGCGGTCGATTTCACGCTCCATCATTTCCTGCTGCCCTTGATGCGTGCGATGCGCGCGGCCGGGCACGAAGTCGTCGGCGTCTGCGCGCCCGGGACGCTGGTGGAGCAGGTCCGGGCCGAAGGCTTCCGCGTCGAGACCGTGCCGTTCGAGCGCAGCTTCGATCTCGTCGCGCATGCGCGCGCCTACCGCGCCGTGTCGACGCTGTTCGCCGGTGAAAAATTCGATCTCGTCCACGTCCATACGCCGATCGCCGCCCTGATCGCGCGCCTCGCCGGATTTCGCCGACGCGTGCCGAAGCTCGTCTATACCGCGCACGGCTTCTACTTCCACGATCGCATGTCGACGCCCGCCTGGGCCGGCTTCGTCGCGCTGGAATGGCTCGGCGGGCGGGTCACGGATGTCTTGTTCACCCAGGCAGCCGAAGATGCGGCGACCGCGCGTCGGCTTCATTTGTGCCGCGGCGGCGTGATCGAGGCGATCGGCAATGGCAGCGACCCGGCGCGCTTCCATCCGCCGGCGGACGAGGCGGCACGTGCGGCGCTGCGCCGCGCGCTCGGCCTCGCCAGCGCACGCATGGCGATCATCTGCGTCGGGCGCCTGGTCGCCGAGAAAGGCTACCCCGAGCTGTTCGCCGCGATGCGCGATCTCGATGCCGAGCTCTGGGTCGTGGGCGAGCGCCTCGAGAGCGACCATGCCGGATCGATTCGCGCGGCGCTCGATGCCGTCGCGCGTGATCCGACGCTGGCCGCGCGCGTGCGGCTCCTCGGCTACCGACAGGACGTGCCCGCGCTGCTGCGGGCGGCGGACATCTTCGTGCTGCCCTCGCATCGCGAAGGCATGCCGCGTTCGATCATCGAAGCCATGCTCTCCGGCCTGCCGGTCGTCGCCACGGACATCCGCGGCGCGCGCGAGGAGGTCGTCGACGGCGAGACCGGAACGCTGGTGCCGGTCAACGATGCCGCCGCGCTTGCGACGGCGCTGGGCGCGCTCGCACGCGATCGCGAGCAGATCCGGCGATTGGGCGCCGCGGGCTTGGCGCGGGCGCGCGCGCTCTATGTCGAGGATGACGTGATCGCCCGCCAGCTGCGCCGGCTCGCGCTCCTGCCGGCATGATCGGCGCGAAGCTGGACGCCCTCCCTCCCCTGGACTAAATCCAGGGGCTGACCCGTTTACAGAGGCGATGCGCCCCAGGACGCCTGCTTGAAGATCGATCCCCTGCTCGTCCGCGACGTCGACACGTTGGAAGCCGCCCTTGGCTGCCTCGACCGGAGCGGTCTTGGCCTCGCCCTCGTGGTTAACGACGATGGCGAACTGACGGGTCGGCTGTGTGCCCGGGACATCGCTGCCTGCCTCGGCCGAGGCGGCACCCTCTCGCTCGATGTGCGCGCAGCCATGACCCCCGACACCGGTATCGCCGCCTCCACCGAGTCGCGCGACCACATCGCAGCGATCGTCGATGCCCAGCGCCGACCGATCGGACTCGCCACGCCGGCCGCAAAGCGGCGCATTCCCATCGCCGAACCCGTGCTCGGCGGCAACGAACTCAAATATGTGACGGAATGCATCCAGACGAATTGGATCTCGTCGCAGGGCGCCTTCGTCAAACGCTTCGAGGACATGCTCGCCGAGCGATTGGGCGCGGCGCATGTGCTCTCGGCCACCAACGGCACCGCCGCGCTGCATCTGGCGCTGCTCGGGTACGGCATCGGCCCCGGCGACGAGGTGATCGTGCCGGACCTCACCTTCGCCGCGACGATCAACACGGTCATCCATGCCGGCGCGACGCCGGTCATCGTCGATGTCGATCGCCGGACCTGGAACATCGACCCGGCGCTGGTCGCCGCCGTGATCACGCCGCGCACGCGCGCGATCATGCCGGTTCACCTCTACGGGCAGCCCGCCGACATGACCGCGCTGATGGCGCTCTCCGACAAGCATGGATTGATCGTCATCGAAGACGCCGCCGAGGCGATCGGCGCGCGCCATCACGGCAAGCCCTGCGGCACGATCGGCCATGCCGGAACATTCAGCTTCTTCTCGAACAAGGTGATCACGACTGGCGAAGGCGGCGCGGTCGTGTTTCGCGATGCCGAGGCGGCCGCGCGCGCGCGACGGCTGCGCGATCACGGCATGAACCCGGCGAAGCGCTACTGGCACGACGAGGTCGGCTACAATTACCGCCTCACCAATCTCCAGGCCGCGATCGGCTGCGCGCAGCTCGAACAGGCCGATGGCTTCCTGGCCCGCAAGCAGGCGATCGCGCGGCGCTATCGCGCCGGGTTGAAGGACGTTCCCGGGCTCGCCATGGCCGCCGAGATCGCCGGCTACGAGAACAGCTTCTGGATGATCTCCGTGATCGTCGACGAGACGGTGACCGGCCTGGCGCGGGACGACATCATGCGCCGGCTGGGCGAGTCGGGAATCGACACGCGGCCCCTGTTCTATCCGCTGCACGAGATGCCGCCGTACAAGCCCTTCGCCGGCAATCGCGACTTCATGGCGACGACGCGCCTGTCGGCCCAGGGCTTCAGCCTGCCGTCGGGAGTCGGGCTGGTCGACGACGAGGTCGACTACATCTGCGCAACGCTGCAGCGCCTCGTCGGCGCGCGACGTCTTGCCCAGGGCAAGATGGACTGAGACGCTGCGCGGGTCCGCACGGGCGGCGCGCCACAGCAGCCAGGCGTGGTTCGCGACTCGACGGATATCGGCTGATGGCCGCACTGCCATCGCCGGCCGTCTGTGCTACACCGCCAAGCGACTCATGATGCGCATCACGATCAGTACGTCGACCAAGCTTGCGATCGCCTTCGCCCATGATCTGGCGATGGCGGCGATCGCGTACTTGCTGTCGCTCTGGCTGCGTTACGGCGAGGATTTTGCGCGCCAGGACAGCGTACCGATCGTCGGCGGCGCCCTGCTGTTCACGCTGATCGCCGCCGGCGTCTTCCGTGGCTTCGGCCTCTATCGCGGCATCTGGCGGTTCGCGTCCTTCCCGGACCTCGCGCGGATCGTGCGCGCGACGACGCTGGTCGTCCTCATCTTCCTCGCCGCGATGTTCGTGGTGACGCGCCTGCAGGACATCCCGCGCTCGGCGATCGTGATCGCGTGGTTCGTGATGATCCTCCTGCTCGCGGGTCCTCGCATCATCTATCGCCTCGCCAAGGACGGCAGGTTCGATCTCAATCCCGACGCCGCCGATCCCAGCCGCGTGCCCGTGCTGCTGATCGGCGCCGCGACCGAGGCCGAGCGCTTCATGGAGGCGAGCGAACGGGCGGGGGCGCCCTATCGCGTGGTCGGCCTGGTCGATGAAACGGGCACGCGGCGGGGGCGCGCGATCCGCGGCGTCGAAGTCCTCGGCAGCATCGATGAGCTGACCCTGGTCGTTGAGCAGCTCGCGGCGCGCGATCGCAAGCCGCAGCGTCTCGTGGTGACACGCGCGGAATTCGCCGGGCCCAAGCTCGAACGGCTGCTCGACGAGGCGGACCGGCTCGGGATCACCGTCGCACGCTTGCCACGCATCACCGAGCTGCGCGCCGCCGATCAGGCCAAGCTCGACGTCCGCCCGATCGCGATCGAGGATCTGCTCGGCCGGCCGCAAACCGTGCTCGACCGAGCGCCGGTCAAATCCCTGATCGCCGGACGGCGCGTCCTGCTGACCGGCGCCGGCGGTTCGATCGGTTCCGAGCTGGCGCGCCAGATCGCCGAACTCGAACCGGCCGAACTCGTGCTGCTCGATAGTTCCGAATACGCGCTCTACTCGATCGACCTGGAGATCGGCGAAATCGCCCCGAAGCTGACGCGCCACGCCGTCCTCGCCGATGTGCGCGACCGGGCGCGGCTCGATCGCATCTTCGCGCATCATGCGCCCGAACTCGTCTTCCACGCCGCCGCGCTCAAGCATGTGCCGATGATCGAGGCGCATCCGGCGGAGGGCGTGCTCACGAACATCATCGGTACGCGCAACGTCGCCGACACCGCGCGCGCGCATCGTGTGGCCGCGATGGTGGCGATCTCCACCGACAAGGCGGTCAATCCATCGAGTGTGATGGGCGCCACCAAGCGGCTCGCG
Organism: Alphaproteobacteria bacterium; assembly: GCA_031403455.1. Classification (GTDB taxonomy): domain Bacteria; phylum Pseudomonadota; class Alphaproteobacteria; order CACIAM-22H2; family CACIAM-22H2; genus CAIOSQ01. The sequence continues at coordinate 4,537 of JANNTF010000539.1, forward strand.
GAGGCCTATTGCCAGGCGCTCAATCCCGGTGCGGGTGTAAGCGCCGAGGCGACGCGCTTCGTGACCGTGCGCTTCGGCAATGTGCTCGGCTCGACCGGCTCCGTGGTGCCGCTGTTCCAGCGCCAGCTCGCGGCGGGCGGACCTCTGACGGTCACGCATCCGGAGATCAATCGCTATTTCATGACCGTACGCGAAGCGGTCGAACTCGTGCTGCAGGCCTCCGCTCTCGGCGCGCGCACGCAGACCCCGGCGGGCGCCAAGCTGCTGGTGCTCGACATGGGCGCGCCCGTGAAGATCGCCGATCTCGCACGGCGCATGATTCGCCTGGCCGGTCTCAAGCCCGACAAGGACATCCAGATCGTCTTCACCGGGCTGCGGCCGGGCGAGAAGCTGGAGGAAGAATTGTTCCACGCCGCCGAGCCGCTGGCGCCGACACCGATTCCAGGGATCCAGCTCGCGAGCCCGCGCGTCGCGGACGCCGCCCTGCTCGCGCGCGCCTTCGACGAGCTGGAAGCGCTGGCGCGCGCCGGTCGCGACGTGGACACGGTCGCCGCGCTGCGGCGCATGGTTCCGGAATTCGCCGGCACCACGCCGGCGCAGCCCGGATTGTCGCTAGCACAGAGATGAATCGCCGATGGCCAACGTCAAAATCACCCGCGCCCTGATCTCGGTCTCCGACAAATCAGGGCTCGGCGAGCTCGCGGCCTGCCTGGCGCGCCACGACGTCGAGATCCTGTCGACCGGCGGCACCGCGAAGGCGCTGCGCGACGCCGGCCACCGCGTCACCGACGTGTCGGATCACACGGGCTTTCCGGAAATCATGGATGGGCGCGTCAAGACGCTGCATCCGAAGATCCATGGCGGGCTGCTCGCGCGGCGTGACGACGGCGCCCATGTCGCGGCGATGCAGACCCACGCCATCGCGCCGATCGACCTTCTGGTCTCCAATCTCTACCCGTTCGAGGCGACGATCGCCGCGGGCGCGAGTTTCGCAACCGCGATCGAGAACATCGACATCGGCGGCCCCGCGATGATCCGCGCCGCCGCCAAGAATCACGATGCCGTCGCCGTGGTCGTCGATCCCGCCGATTATCGCGCGCTGATCGCCGAGATGGACGGTCATGCTGGCGCGACGACGCTCGGCTTGCGCCGGCGCCTCGCCGCCGATGCCTATGCCCGCACGGGCGCCTACGACGCCGCGATCGCGACATGGTTCGCCGGCGAGAATGGCGAGAAATGGCCGCGACGATTGGTGATCGCCGGCGAGCGGCGCGAGATCCTGCGCTACGGCGAGAACCCGCATCAGCACGCGGCGTTCTATGCCAGCGCGGCGCGGCGGCCGGGCGTGGCGAGCGCGACGCAGCTCCAAGGCAAGGAGCTTTCCTACAACAACTACAACGATACGGATGCCGCCTTCGAGGCCGTGGCCGAATTCGCCGCCGCGGCTTGCGTCATCGTCAAGCACGCCAACCCGTGCGGCGTGGCGCTCGGCGCGACGCCGTGCAGCGCCTATCGCGCGGCGCTCGCCTGCGATCCCGTCAGCGCTTTCGGCGGCATCATCGCGCTCAACCGGCCGCTCGACGGTGAGACCGCGACCGAGATCGCCAAGCTGTTCGTCGAAGTCATCGTCGCACCCGACGCGAGCGACGCGGCGCGCGCCATCATCGCGGCCAAGAAGAATCTCCGCCTGCTGGTGACCCACGGCGTGCCCGATCCGGCCGCATCGGGGCTCTGGGTGAAATCCCTGGCCGGGGGATATCTGGTGCAGGAACGCGACGCAGGCCGCATCGCCGCCGCGGATCTCAGAATCGTGACGCGGCGCGCGCCCAGTCCCGCCGAGACGGCCGATCTGCTGTTTGCCTTCACGGTCTGCAAGCACGTGAAGTCGAATGCGATCGTCTACGCCAAGAACGGCGCCACGGTCGGCATCGGCGCCGGGCAGATGAGCCGAATCGATTCGTCACGCATCGCGGCATGGAAAGCCGCGGATGGCGCGAAAGCGGCCGGCGAAGCGCAGAGCCGCGCGATCGGCTCGGTCGTCGCGTCGTATGCGTTCTTTCCGTTTTCGGATGGTCTGATCGCCGCGGCCGAGGCCGGAGTCACCGCCGTGATTCAGCCAGGCGGCTCGATCCGCGACGCCGAACTCATCGCCGCCGCGGATGCCAAGGGCCTGGCGATGGTGGATACCCGGTACCAAGCTGGTTATCTGGTATCGCGTCGAGAGTGACCGCATCGAGATCGCAAGATTTTGGCATACGTCGCAAGATCGCCAATCAGCG
>JANNTF010000540.1:0-4241 GCA_031403455.1 Alphaproteobacteria bacterium
TTTGGGGTGGGGGGGGAACGCACGCACCACCGCCGCATGTTGCGACCACCGGCGCACCGGTGCGACCTTGCGCCAACGCCAAGCAACCATGAGGACAACGCCAATGAACGCTGCCATCCAGAAGAAGAGCCTGATCTGGACCGAGATCGATTACGAGCGCGAGGGCAAGCAGGTCGGCTATCTGCATCTGCCCTACTCCGTCACGCGCTCGGCCTACGGGACGATCGCGATCCCGATCGCGGTGATCCGCAACGGCGAGGGGCCGACCGTGTTCTTCATGGCCGGCAATCACGGCGACGAGTACGAGGGTCAGATCGCGCTGACCAAGCTGGTCAAATCGCTCGAGCCCAAGCACATCAAGGGCCGCGTCATCATCATGCCGGCGGCGAATCTTCCCGCCGCGATGGATGGCGCGCGCGTCTCGCCGCTCGATGGCGGCAATCTCAACCGCGCCTTCCCCGGCGACGCCGAGGGCACCCCGACTTTCGCGATCTCGCATTACATCAACACGACGCTCTATCCGCTGGCCGATTTCCATCACGATTTGCATTCCGGCGGCTCGTCGCTGGACTACCTGCCGTTCTGCTCGGCGCGGCTCGGTTCCGACGCCGATCAGAACGCCCGCGCGCTAGCGGCGCTGCATGCCTTCGGCGCGCCGCTCAGCTTCGTCTGGGCCTATTCGCCGGACAACCGCCTCGCCGCGGCTTCGGCGATCGCCAATGGCGTGGTCGCGCTCGGCGGCGAGTTCGGCGGCTGCGGCCGGGTCGCGATCTCCGGCGTCAGACTGGTCGAGCGCGGCGTCAGGAATCTGCTGGCCCATGCCGGCGTGCTCAAGGATTGGAAGATCCAGAATGACGGCCCGACGCGCCTCGTCGAGCTCACGGCCAAGAATTACTACGTCTACGCGCCCGAGCCCGGCCTGTTCGAGCCGTTCTGCGAACTCGGCGAGACGGTCAAATCTGGCCAGCCCTGCGGCCAGGTCCATTTCGTCGACAACCCCGGCCGCGAGCCAATCACCGCCCATTTCAAACGCGACGGTCTGCTGGTCTGCAAACGCCATCCCGGGCGCGTCGAACGCGGCGACTGCGTCGCGCATCTCGCGACCGATCGGAAGGGCTGAAGCCGCAGCGTTTCGGCGCACCACCCCGCGTGGATCGCCGCCACCACGTGATCGAGGAAAATCGACGCTGGATCGAATTTGCTCGGCGTCACGGCGCCGGCTGCGGATCGAAGGCTGGCGGAAAATGCCGGACGGCGACGAGGCGATCCGCGGCGGCATTCGCCAGCGCTTCGATGTCGTTGATGATGCCCGGGTCGTCGAGCCGATGCAGCCGCTCGAGCTGCCGCGGCGAGACGGCGCGGCCGAGCTGCTCGGCGAGCCAGCCGGACTCGAGCGGCAGATCGTAGCGCTGGAACGCCAGCAGCTTTTCTCCGGTCAGCGTCTCGCCGCGGAGATCGCCGATCTCCGCATTGATCGGCCAGGCGAGATCGGGCTCCGAGAGCCATTGCATGAGCTGCAGGACCAGGCGCTCGGAATCCTGCACCAGGCTGCGCAACGCGTTCACGGCGAAGGTCGCAGCCATCATCTTGCTGGCCTTCTCGGCATCGACCCGATAGCGAAACGTGCCGGTGCCGATTGAGATCATCAGCAACCGGTCAGCGCCCAGGCTCCAGCCGAAGCCGTATTGCCGCATGCGCGCCAGCATCAGCAGCTGCAGCGCGGGGTTGTTGTGCGGCGAAAGCGCGCCATCGATGAACAGGCCAGGCGGCATGTCGCGCACGATCTCGATCGCTTCGGGCGCGAAGTAGAACGGCGCCGCCGTGCTGGCGCGCACGAGCTGCGCGAGGTTGAAATGCCGGTTGCCGACGAAGCTGCCGTCCCCAGGCGTCTGCCAGAACATCGACGCGGGATTGTTGGTCAGGACCCAGGGGCTGCCGGTATCGGCTCGCTTGGTGACGACGGCGAGCCCGGTCAGCAGATCCGCGGAGTCCAGCGTGCGATCGCCGAGATGGCGCCGCAGCTCGACGAGCAGCCGGTCGCCGTCGAACTTGGCGCGCCAGCCGGCGACGCGCAGCCAGGAGCGGCGAAAGACCCGGGGTACGACCTCACGATACAGATCGCGCACCTCGCCGACGCGATAGCCGAGCGCCAGGCCGACGGCGATGATCGCCCCGGCCGAGGTGCCGCCGACGAGATCGAAATAATCGCTGAGCCGGAAGCGCTCGGGCGCCACGCTGCGCCGCCGCAGCTCGGCCTCGATGCGCGCGAGAAAGGCGAGCGTGACGATCCCGCGCACACCGCCGCCATCCAGCGCCAGGATGCGCTTCGGGCCCGGCGCCGCGATGCGGGCGGCAATGCGGGACTGGTCGGCGGCGACGCTCACGCCGGCAGCGTCAGCGGCCGACGCTCGAAGATGATGCGCCAATCCGCGAGATCCGCCAGCATCACCATCGCCGCCCTGTCGGTCTGACCCTTCAGGCTTTCCCAGCGCAGATCGCCCGCCGTGAGCGTGTCGCGGATCTGCCGCAGCGTCGTGGCGGTGCGATGGGAGCGCTCGGCGACATTGGTGAAATCGCCCTGGACGCGGATGCCGAAGATGGCGGCGCCCAGGGCCGGAAACACGGCGGTGAGCCAGGTGACGGCAACGGCGAGGCCGTGTTTGAGATGTTCGTCCTGCAGCCAGCCGAGCACGAGCGCGCAGAGGAACATCAACGCCGCGGCGCCGGTCAGCCAGAACAGCAGCGACCCCGCGATGTGCAAGCGATGGTCCAGCGTTTCGAGGCGCCGGCAATTGGCGTCGTGATAGGCGATCTGCTCGTCGAGCTGCGACGACACGAAGATGCTGCGCAACGTCGCGCGAAACGATTCGTCGGCCACGACATTGGGAAGCCCGAGCTCGCGCCCTGTCGCGCGCGCATACCACAGCACCCAGCCCGGCGCGTCGCCGGCGGAACTCGTACCGCCGCGCAGCGCCGCGTCGCCGAACAGCGCCGACACACGCAGATTGCGCAGCCTTTCGGCGAGATGGCGGTAATCGAGCCAGCGCTCGTGCCAGCCGCGACGCTGTCCGACCCAGGTATTGGCGATGATCATCGCGATGACCACGAGTTCCAGCAGCACCAGCCAGGGCTTCCAGACGTCGCGCACGATGCCGGTGAGCGCCAGCGCGACGGCGGTCGAGGCGAGCACGAAATTCGCGACATAGCCGCTGCGAAACATCTGCGCGAAATATCCGGCCAGGCCGTCCGCCCAGGCATAGCGGCGGAGTAGCGTCGCGCGCATCGCCGCGCTGAAACGCGGATCGGCGGCGGCGAGATCCATGACGCCGCCCCACGCCGCCTCGGCGGTCTCGAGATAGGGGCGCGGCCAGATGTCGGTGGCCTTGAAGCGCCGCACCATCCAGGCCTGCAGCAGCAACGGATAGGCGATACGCAGACGCTGGCGACGCTGGCGCTCGGCGAGAAATGTGCCCAGCATCTCGAGCTCGCGCCCATCGGCGGGTGGCCGCAGCAGCGACTCGACCAGGGCGTCGATGCGTCCGCCCAGCGGTGCGGCCGGGACAGTCGCCAGAAAAGCGCCTTGCGCCGGCGGCCGCGACAATGCGGCCCAGTAGAGCTGCGGCATGTTCTGCCCCGATACGTCGACGTGGATCACGGGGATCTCGACGCGCGCGGCATGCTCGACGATTTCGGCCGTCCCGCCTCGCCCTTGCGCCTGCTCGCCGTCCCAGATCGCCAGCACGACGTCGCATTGCTGCAGCGTGACCAGTCCCGCGAGCAGATAGGCGCGCGGCGCATCGCTGCGCTCGCCGGCCAGCTCGAAGACGCGCGAACTCGCGGCCAGCAGAGCGTCGTAGTCGGACTGCGCCTCGCCGGCCGGGAAGTCGTGGCGATACTCGTCGCGGCTGAACGGCAGCACGGCCTGCAGCTCGGCATCGACGGCGAGCGCCGCGCGCGCACCGATCCGATCGGCGCCTTCGGCCAGCGCGCTGACGATCCGCAACCGCGGCGTTTCGGCATTGAAATATCGCGCATGCCGCTCACGCGTCGCATTGAGCGCGCGGGTCAGATCCTGCAGCATCGCGGCGACCTGCTGCTCGATCCGCGCCGCCACCTCGCCTTGCAGGCGATCAGCCTTGGGACGATGACCCGTGACGCCGACAGTCAGGACCGCGCACGGCAACGGCGGCGACTCGCCCGCGGGGATGACATCTTGGGGCCGCATCATGGCTGTCTGCGCT
>JANNTF010000541.1:0-2255 GCA_031403455.1 Alphaproteobacteria bacterium
TCGACCTCGTGGTCGTCCCACGTGACGATCCATGGAAAGGCGGCATGGCAGGCCTGGAGATCGGCATCGCCGCGATAGCAGGCATGGCGGTTGCGATATTGCGCCAGCGTTTGCGGCACGGCGGCCTCGTGCTTGCGCACGTGATCGCCTCCCCAGGAGCTCTCGTAGATGTAGTCGCCGAGGAAGACCATGAGGTCGAGCTCCTCGGCGGCGATGTGGCGATGCGCGGTGAACCAGCCCTGCTCGAATTGCTGACACGACGCATAGGCGAAGCGCAGGCGATCAACGGCTGCGCCGCGCTGAGGCGCGGTGCGCGTGCGGCCGATCGGCGACGCCTCGCCGCCGACCAGGAACCGGTACCAGTAGTGGCGCGCGGGCGACAGACCGCCGACCTCGACATGCACGCTATGGCCCCAGGCCGCAGACGCCACCGTGCGCCCACGCTGCACGGCGCGGGTGAAGCGCTCGTCCTCCGCGATCTCCCACGTCACGTCCACGCTGCCGGCCGCCATGCCGCCGCTGCCGTCGGGCGCCAGCGGCTCGGGCGCCAGACGTGTCCACAGCACAACGCCATCCTCCGTCGGATATCCCGAGGCGACGCCAAGCGTGAAGACGCTGCGGCCACCAGGCGCGCCCTCGCCCGTCGCACAGGTGGTGAGCGTCAGGAGGGCGGCCGAACCGCCCGCGCGCGCCAATAGCCGGCGGCGTGCGATCACGTCACTCATGCGGCCCCCTCCCGGGCAATGCCACGCCGCAGATCCTCTCATACCGTCTCATGCTCATGCCTCATGCTGGTAGACGCCGGAGAGCGACGCGGCAAGCTGGCGAAGAATTGCCAGGATCCCGTTAACGCACCGCTTGCCATGACGGCGCGCCTCGAGAGGCGCACGGCAGGTTTCGCCACAAGGACCATCGCTTGACGTGGCCGGCATCCGACTTCTTTAATCCCGGCGCATTCGGAATTTCCCGGGAGACGCCGCCATGCCGAAGCTGCTGAGCGAAGCTCAGGTCGCCGCCTATCATCGTGACGGGTACGTGTTTCCGTTGCGCGCGGTCGCGGAAAACGACATGCGCGCGACGCGCGAGCGGTTCGACGCGCTGTGCCGCGAGGAAGGCGGCACGCTCACCAAGCGCACCAACAGCAAGACTCACCTGCTGGTGACGTGGCTCGCCGAGCTCGTGCGCCACCCGCGCATCCTCGACGCGGTCGAGGACGTGATCGGCCCGAACATCCTGTGCTGGTCGAGCGGCTTCTTCCACAAGCCCGCCCATAATCCGGGCTTCGTGTCCTGGCATCAGGACTCGACCTATTGGGGCCTGTCGAAGCCGGATGTCGTGACCGCCTGGATTGCCTTCGCGCCGTCGGTGCCGCTGTCGGGCTGCATGCGCGTGATGCCGGGGACGCATCTGAAGGACCAGATGGCCCATCGCGACACTTTCTCCGACGACAACATGCTGAGCCGCGGCCAGGAGGTCGCCGTCGAAGTCGATCCGACCAAGGCGGTGGACATCGTGCTGCAGCCCGGCGAGTTCTCGCTCCATCACGTCCGCATCGTGCACGGCTCGGAGCCCAACCGCGCGGATTGGCCGCGGATCGGCTTCGCGGTCCGCTACATCCCGACGGATATGCGCCAGCTCTCGCACATCCGCGACAGCGCGACCCTCGTGCGTGGCCACGATACCCATCACAATTTCGATCACGAGCCGGCGCCGAAATCCGATTTCCACCCCGAAGCGGTGGCGGTCCATTCCGACACGATCGAGCGCACCACGCAGATTCTGTTCGCCGGCGCGGCCAAGGTCAGGCAATACGAACCACCGCGGCCCACGAGCTGAACGGCGTCGGGGACGCCGATAAACAATTCAAACCCAGGGGAGGAATTCACGTGATCAAGCGTCGTCAACTGATCGCCGCTGCCGGCGTAACCGCCGCGGCGATCCATTCGGGCAAGGCGCAGGCGCAGGAAGTCAAACTGCGCATCGTCCATGTCCTGTCGCCCACCGAGCCGGCGAATGAGGCCTGCGAGCTCCTCGCCAAGCGCGTCGGGGAGCGCAGCAACGGCAAGGTCCAGATCCAGGTCTTTCCGCAGGGTCAGCTCGGCGGCAACAAGGAGCAATACGAGCTGCTGAAGCAGGGCGCCAATGTGATGGTCCTCGGCGATCCCAGTAGCCTCGGCGATTTCGTGCCCGATTTCGGCGTGCTGCACGGGCCCTATCTGCTGCGCGAACCGACCGAGTTCCGCAAGGTCCTGAGC
>JANNTF010000542.1:0-1711 GCA_031403455.1 Alphaproteobacteria bacterium
GGATCGATCACCTTCGGTATCGCGTCGCCGACGGAGGCCGCCGGCGTCGGCGCGCTGGGGACGATCCTGCTCACGATCTTTTACGGGCGCTTCACCTGGCGGATCTTCCTCGACGCGTTGCGCACGACGCTGACGATCAACGCGATGATCATGATGATCGTGCTCGGCGGCACGATGTTCACCTCGATCTTCCTGACGTCCGGCGGCGCGCGGATGGTCAACGGGCTGGTCGAGGTATTGCAGCTCGGCGCCGGCGGCGTGCTCTTCCTCTATCTGTTCCTGATCTTCCTCGGCGGCTTCATTCTCGATTGGGTGTCGATCGTGCTGGTGACGGCGCCGATCTTCGAGCCGTTGATCGCCAAGGCGGGGCTCGATCCGTTGTGGGTCGGCGTGATGGCGATCATCGTGATCCAGACCAGCTACCTCACGCCGCCGATGGCGCCGTCGATCTTCTATCTCCGCGGCATCGCGCCGCCCGAGGTCACGTATCGCGACATGTATCTCGGCATCGTGCCGTTTGTGCTGTGCCAGCTCCTGACCCTGCTGGCCGTGTTCGTGATGCCGTGGACGGCGACCTGGCTGCCTGCCGTCACGCGTTCATTCTGACCGACTCCGATCGAGGATCCCTACGATGAAAGCCGTCGTCTACAGGGCCCATGGTGGGCCGGAGAACATCGCCATCACGACGCTCGACGATCCGACGCCGGCGGCCGGCGAGGTGCTCGTGCGCGTGAAAGCGGTGGCGCTCAACGGTTTCGATCCGATGATCCTCGCAGGCATTCCCGGTCTCAAGACGCCGATGCCGCATGTGCCGGGCGGCGACATCGCCGGCGAGGTCGTCGGCTTCGGTCCCGGCGTCGAGGGCGGGCGCTGGAAACGTGGCCATCGCGTGCTGATCAATCCCTACGTGATCGGTCGTGGCATGATGGGCGAGACGGCGCGCGGCGGGGCCTGCGAGTTCGTGAGCGTGCCGGCGACTCATCTGCTGAACATTCCGGACAAGGTCAGCTTCACCGATGCCGCCGCGTTGCCTGTCGCCTATGGCACGGCGCTGCGCATGATGGTGACGCGCGGGCGTGTGCAGCGCGGCGAGCGCGTGCTGGTGCTCGGCGCGACCGGCGGGGTCGGCACATGCTGCGTCCAGCTCGCCAAGCTCTTCGGCGCCACCTGCGTCGCCGTGACGTCGTCGGCCGAGAAGGCGGCGAAGCTGCGCGCGATCGGCGCCGATGATGTGATCAACGCGGCGGAGGGCGACTGGGCGAAACAGGCCGTCGCGCTGTTCGGCAAGCCGCGCGTCCATGGCGACAGCGGCGGCGTCGAAATGGTGGTGAATTTCGTCGGCGGCGAGGATTGGACCAAGGCCTATCGCGTGCTCAAGCGCGGCGGCCGCATGCTGACCTGCGGCGCCACCAACGGCTACGCGCCGCCCGAGGACATCCGGTATCTGTGGTCCTTCGAGTACGAGATCATCGGTTCCAATGGCTGGAGCATGGAGGATCTCGGCACGCTGCTCGCGATGGCCAATGACGGTCGCATGAAGCCGGTGATCGATTCCGTCCGCCCGCTGGAAGACTTCCTCACCAGCTACACCTCCCTCGTCGAGCGCAAGGTCTTCGGCAAGGCGGTCCTGACGGTGTCGACGGGATGAACACTTCTTCGGGACACTTGCGACTCCATCCTCGTCGCCCCTCCTCGACTCGAGGAGGGGCAG
>JANNTF010000543.1:0-1374 GCA_031403455.1 Alphaproteobacteria bacterium
AGCGCCTCCTGGTCGAGTTCGGTCAGCGTGTAGCGGCCGCGCGATGAAACGGAGATGTCGGTCGTCACCGCCAGCAGCGGGATCGAACTCTCATGCGCCTCCACGACGCCCGGCAATATGTACGTCGCGCCACCGCCCGAAGGACCTTCGCAGACGCCGACCTTGCCGGTGAGCCGCGCGTAGCAATCCGCCATGTAGGCGGCGGAGCGTTCGTCGCGCGTCAGCACATGCGTGATGCCATGATTGAGACGCGCGAGCGCATCGTAGAGCGGCAAGCTCGTATCGCCGCAAAGACCGAAGACATGGGTCACGCCGTGGTGCTGCAGCAGGCGCACGAAGGCTTCGGCGCCGGAGAGTTGATTCATCGCAGATGGTTCCTTTCACGGGATGCGCGACCTTAGCGGCGCGGTGGCCGGAGGTGTAGCCATTGCCGATGACGCGCACGCCCGGTAGACGAAGGGGATGGGGGATTCCACGACCGAACTCGCCACGGCTCTCGCACGGCTGGGCCTCGCCGACGCGACGCACGAACTGCGCGCGGAGCGGTTGACCGGCGGCGTTTCGTCCGACATCTGGCGTGTCGATCTGTCCTCCGGTTCGGTCTGTGTGAAGCGCGCGCTGGCCAAGCTCAAGGTCCAGCAGGAATGGCACGCGCCGGTCGAACGCAGCCTCTACGAAGTCGCGTGGATGCGCATCGCCGCGGCTGCGGTGCCCGGCGCTGCGCCCGCCGTGCTGGCCTTCGATCCCGAGGCGAAGCTCTTCGTCATGCCGTTCCTGCCGCCGGAGACTCACCCTTTGTGGAAAGCGCAGCTGCGCGACGGAATCATCGAAGCGGGAGTCGCAACCGCTGTGGGCGATCGCCTCGTACGCATCCATCAGGCGACGGCGGATCGCGCCGACATCGCCGCGCGCTTCCCGAGCGATGCGATCTTCCACGCGATCCGGCTGGAGCCCTATCACGAGGCGACCGCGCGGCGCCATCCCGAGCTGAGCGCGCGGCTGCATGCGCTGGTCACCACCACCGCGACGACACGGCTCGCGCTGGTCCATGGCGATGTCAGTCCCAAGAACATCCTCATCGGTCCCGAGGGCCCGATCTTCCTCGACGCCGAATGCGCATGGTACGGCGATCCTGCCTTCGATCTCGCGTTCTGCCTCAACCATCTGCTGCTCAAGGGCGTGTGGCGCCCGGCGCAGGCGCATCGCTATCTGCGGCTCTTCGATGCGCTGCGCACCGCCTATCTCGCCGGCGTCACCTGGGAGCCGCGCGCGCGACTCGAAGCACGCGTCGCCGCGCTGCTGCCGGGCCTCTTCCTCGCCCGGGTCGATGGCAAGTCGCCCGTCGAGTACATCACCACCGAGAGCGACCGCGAC
>JANNTF010000544.1:0-2939 GCA_031403455.1 Alphaproteobacteria bacterium
GCCAAGGCGCGCAAGACCGGCGTCGCGCTGATCGCGCTGCGCCACGCGCATCATCTCGGGCGCATCGGCGACTGGGCGGAGATTTGCGCGGCCGAGGGTTGCGCGTCGATCCATTTCGTCAATGTCGTGCATGCCGGCGGCCTCGTCGCGCCGTTCGGCGGCATCGAACGGCGCATGTCGACCAATCCGTTCTGCTGCGGCATGCCGCTGGCGGGCAAGGAGCCGATCATCCTGGATTTCGCGACCAGCAAGGTCGCCGAAGGCAAGGTCCAGGTCGCGCGCAACAAGCAGGTGGATCTGCCGCCGGGCTGCGTGATCGACGGCAACGGCAAACCCTCGCTCGATCCCAATGATCTCTATGGACCGCCGCCCGGCGCGCTGTCGCCGTTCGGCGATCACAAGGGTTATGGCCTGGCCTTCTTCTGCGATCTGCTGGCCGGCGCCTTGTCGGGCGGCGGCTGCAACCACGATGGTCATCCCAATCTGGCGACCGTGCACAACAACATGATGTCGATCATCATCGACATGGGCCGCATCGGCGATGCCGGCGCGATGAATGCCGAGGCGCAGCATTTCGTCGACTGGATGAAGAAGTGCAAACCTGCCAGCGCCAATGGCGAAGTCCTCGCGCCCGGCGAACCGGAGCGTCACACGCGTGCGGAGCGTCGCGCCAAGGGCGTGCCGCTCGACGACACCACGATCGCCCAGATGCAGGAAGCCGCGCGCTCGGTCGGCGTCGCACCCCAAGAGATCGCCGCGCTGACGGTGTGACGGGCGTGACGTGGGGCGAGCTTGTGCTCGTCGTCCCTCCTCGCCTCGAGGAGGGGCGGCGAAACTTCTCGCAGTCGGCGTGATCGTCAGGCGACGAGCCAGCCGCCTTCGACCGGAAGCATCGCGCCTGTCGTGAAGGACGACTCGCCGCTCGCGAGGAAGAGGATCGCGCGCGCGGTCTCCTCGGCCTCGCCGAAGCGATCCATCGCGTGGCGCGAGCGCGAGCGCGTGCGTGCGGCCTCGGGATCGGGCGCGCGGCCGAAGGAGCGCCGGAGCATCGGCGTGTCCGTCGCGCCGGGCAGCACGCAATTGCAGCGCACGCCGGATTGCGCGTAGTCGAGCGCGATCGAACGCGTGAGGCCGACGACCGCGCCTTTCGACGCCACATAGGCGGCGTTGTTGCGCCCGCCGGCGAAGGCGAGCTGCGAGGCGATCGTGACGATCGAGCCGCTGTGCGCCGGCACCATCACGCGCAGCGCCTCGCGCGCCCACAGGAACGTCGCCGTCGCATTGACCGCGAAGACCTGCTCCCAGGCTGCGAGCTCCGTCGTCAGCGCGGGTTGTCCCATCGAGATCCCGGCGGCGGTGACGAGTGCATCGAGACGGCTCCAGCGCGTCACGGCGGCCGCGACGGCCGTCGTCGCGAACTCCTCCACGGTCACGTCGCCGGCGAGAGCGAGGGTGGTGGACCTGCCCGCGCAGGCGGCCTCGAGCGCGGCCGCGTCGCGATCGACCGCGACCACGCGCGCGCCTTCGGCGACGAACAGGTCGAGCGTCGCGCGTCCGATGCCGGAGGCCGCTCCCGTGACGATGGCGACGCGATCGGCCAGTCTCATGATGAACCTCGTCTCATTGCTGGCGGTCGAACGCCGTCACGACGCCGTCGCCGACCGCACGGCGCAACGCCTGGATCCCGGTCTCGACATGGCGGCTGGGATGCACGCGGTTGGTGAGCAGCGACCAGGCGAGGCCGCGGCGCCAATCGATCCAGAGTCCCGTGCCGGTGAAGCCGGTATGGCCCAGCGTCTCATCCGAGCAGGCCTGACCGCCGGACCAGGTCGCGTGCCTGACCTCCCAGCCAAGCGCGCGCGTCGGCGATTGGCGCTGGCGCAGCTCGGCAATGCGCGCGGGCGCGAGCATGTCTCCCCGGAGCAGGCCGCGCGCGAAGCCAAGCACGCCGTCGATGGTGCCGAAGAGTCCCGCATGGCCCGCGGCCCCGCCGAGCGCGGCCGCATTCTCGTCATGAACCTCACCGCGGATCATCCGACCCCGCCAGGTGCAGGATTCCGTCGCCGCGCAGAGCGCCGGATCCGGCCGGAAGCTCAGGCCGGACCCGACATCAAGGTCGCGCAGCAACCGACCGGTCAATCGCTCGATCGCGATGCCGAGCAGGATGAAGTTGATGTCCGAGTAGACCGGCGGCCCCTTGCTCCAGACGCGCTGCAGCACGAAAGCACGCAAGGTCAGCGGATCCTGGCCATGGGTGTAGAGCGGCTCCACCGCCGGTAGAAAACTCTGATGCGACAGGCATTGCCGGAACGTCAGCGCGCGCTCCGCGGCCGCCGCATCGTACTGACGCAGATCCGGGATCGCGCGGATCAGCGTGTCGTCGAGAGCGATGCGTCCCTCCTCGACAAGCCGCAGGATCAACGTCGTGGTGAAGATCACCTTGGTGAGCGAAGCGAGATCGAACCAGGTATCGGCGCGCAACGCCGCATGCGAGGGCACGAGTTGGGCTGCACCAGCATGGCGCGCGGCGATCTCGCCATCGCGCATCGCCACGCCGAGCACCGCACCCGGGATCCGGCCCGCCTGCAATGCCGCCTCGACGGGCGCGAAGCCGGTCGCGACGATCTCGTCGAGGTTCATCCCGGCGCCATGAGATGGCAGGCGGTTTCGCGCGTGCCGGTCTCGCCGACCCTTCGTTGGATCAGCGCCGGCGGCTCGCTTGCGCAGCGCGGCAGCGCGTGGCGACAGCGCGTATGGAAGGCACAGCCGCTCGGCGGGTTCGCCGGGTCGGGCATCTCGCCCGTCAGGATCACGCGCTCGCGCCGCCGGCTGGGGTCGGTATGCGGAATCGCGGAGAGCAGCGCCTGGGTATAGGGATGCGCCGGCCGCTCGAAGACGTCGCTGGCCGGGCCGATCTCCACGATGCGGCCGAGATACAT
>JANNTF010000545.1:0-7658 GCA_031403455.1 Alphaproteobacteria bacterium
CGGCCTGGACGCGATCGCGACATTGTCGGCATCCGCCACGCCCGCGACGCGGTTGAGGATGATGAAGGCGCGGATCGGACGCTGGATGTTCTTGAGATGCTGGTAGCCGAGGTCCTCGAACTCGAACGGAAACTTGTCGGAGATCTGCCCGATCACCGCGTCGGACACGCAGATCGTTCCCGGCCGTGCCAGCGATTCGAGGCGCGCGGCCACGTTGACGCCATCGCCGTAGATGTCGTCGCTCTCGACGATGACGTCGCCGAAATTGATGCCGATGCGAAGCTCGATGCGCCGGTCGGCCGGATGCCCGGTATTCTCAGACGGCACCGCCTGATGGATCTCGAGCGCGCAGCGCGTTGCCTCGACCGCGCTGGAGAACTCCACGAGGGCGCCGTCGCCCGTGGTCTTGACCACCCGACCGCTGCGCGATTGCACGCACGGCCGTACCACGCTTCCGATCAGGCCGACGACGCGGCGATGCGTCCCCTCCTCGTCCAAGCCCATCAGCCGGCTATAGCCGACGATGTCGAGAGCGAGGACGGCCGAGCGGCGACGTTCGAGGGCGACGTTCACACGGTTTCCCTTTTTCCTGCGTTGGTCCTGTAAACGCCCAGGCTGTGGTCACGTCCGAAAGCTGAGAAGCGCATTGAGTGGTTTACTCGACGCCTGTTGCACGGCCCACTCCGCGGTGGTCATCGTGGCACGGTAGCAGCGTTTGCATCATGTCCTGACAGGCGAGTGGAGGATACAAATGGGGAATCGACTGGCAATTGCGGCGGCCGGACTGCAAGTGGTGATCGGCTTGGCAAGCTTCGATGGGTGGGCGCTGCCCATCGACCGTGTGATCACAATCCAACCGATCACGGTGTGCAACGACGCCGGCGCCAGCTGCGCCACGCCGGTACTGGACGAAGCGCTGATCGACAAGGTTTTCACGCAGGCCGGCATCGACATGGTTTTTCTGCCGATGCGGCAGCTCAACAAGAGCCAGTTCCTCGCCACCACCATCGAGGACACCGCACCCACGCGGCTCGACGAATGGCGTCGGCTGCTGCGCGAGCCCGGCAACCAGCAAAGCGCCAATCCGACGACGCTCAACACCTACTTCGTGCAACAGATCCAGTTCGGCGCGAGTTCCGTGCTGGGCGTGAGCTTCATCAACGGCAACGGCATCGTGGTGTCGAATGCCGCGCTGATCGACACGCTCGCGCACGAGATCGGGCACAATCTCGGCCTCGATCACCTGACCTTCGGCAACAACCCGCCCGACGCCAGCAACCTGATGACCAATGGCGGCGGCCCGGTTCCGCGGCTGCGGCCCGCCTCGATCGCCGACGTCAATCCCGACGGCGCGCAGCGCAGCAAGCTGACTGGCGGCATTACCGGCGGCCAGATTCAGCAAGCGCGCGCACCGCTGTTCTCGGTCGGGACGAACCAGGCGCGGATCCAGGGCACGCCCGCCGGGTTCGATCTCGAGCGCTTCACGCTATCTCTCGCTGGAATCAACACCGGCCAGTCGCTCGACAAGCTGAAAGTGTTCGTCGCGGCCGGCGGTCCGGCGGGCGCGCGACTGGTGACCCTCGCCGGCGAGGCGCTGCCGGCCTTCATCGATCGCGGTCTGTGCAGCCGCGCCACGTGCTGGGTCGAGACGCGGCGCACCCTGGTCGACGGCACGATCGAGATCACCTTCGACTTCCTCGATGGCCTGATCACGCCCACGACGAGCGCGAACTTCATGATGTTTCCATCCTACGAGACGCAGCCATTCGGCGAACCCGTGGCTGCGGCGCCGTTCTCCTTCACCTTCGAGTTCGCGAACGGGTACTCGTCCCAGGCCGGCTTCGACGTGCTGACGCGCTCGGCCGCGTCCGACGATCCGCTCGCCGTGACGTCCTGGATCGGTGAGCCGCGCTATGGCCCGCCGGCCGGCTCACTGCCCGAGCCGACGGCATTCGAACTCCATCTTGTGGCTAACGAGACGCCGGTACCGGTGCCCCCGACCTTCGCGCTGCTCGCAGGTACGCTGGTCGCCCGCGTCGCGCTGCGCGGCCGGCGGGATCTTGGCGTGTGAACTTCGCCAGTGTCATCCACGAGGCGCCCGAGCCCGTCATCGCCTTCGGCGACGGAGGCGGAGCCGAAACCCGCAAACAGCTGTCAAGAATCCCTACGATCTCCCGCTCTGGTCGCCTGATCGACGCGTCAACTCGTTGTTATTGCAGAAGCGGCACGGAGCTTGCCTTGTAGTGAGCGCGACCAGCCGGCGATATCCGCCAGCAGGAACGAAGATGGTGGAGATGAAGATGCCGACGAGACTTGGACACGCATTCACGATCGGAGTCGTCGCGCTCGCTGGCGTTGTGCTGGCCGGAGCCTCGGCGCTCGCCAACGGCGCCGATCCGATCGACGTCGCCGAACCGATGAGCATCGCGGCCTTCGTCAGCGGCGTGGTCGCGCTCTACGCGGTCAGGAAGCGTCGCAACGGCAAGTGAGCATCGCTGACTGGCTCGCCTGGCTAGCGGACAAGCGGGAGGCGATCCTCACGCTCAGTTTTCTGATCGGTTTCTTCGCGGCGGCGCTCGCCGAGACTCTCTATCCGCACCGCAATGCCGGGCAGGATTTCGGCGCACGATGGCGTGTGAACGCGACACTGGCCCTTGGCAGTTGGATGATGGTCGCCTGGCTAGTGCCGGACTCCGCCCGGGTCGCGGCACAACTCAGTCTCACGGCGTTCCAACCTGCCGGCGCCTGGATGAGCGAGCATCCGATCATCGGAACGCTGGCCAGCGTCCTGCTGATCGACATGGCGCGCTACTGGGTGCATCGCTTGTCGCACGGCGTGGATTGGATTTGGCGGCTGCACGCGATCCATCACAGCGACACCGATCTGGATGCGATGACCGGCGTCCGGCACCATCCCCTGGAGTATTTGGTGGTGTTGGCAATCATGACCGCGCTTTACGTCATTCTCGGAATCCCGACCGCGGCCTTGGTGATCTATGGCGTGTTGGCAGCGAGCATCGCGCCCTTCAGCCACGCGAATACCAAGCTCCCGGATCGGATCGAGCGGGTGCTCAACAAGGTCTTCGTCACCAATCAGCTGCATGCGATCCATCACTCGGTCGACATGCGAGAGGCCAACTCGAATTTCGGTGTCGTGTTCTCGATCTGGGATCGTATCTTCGCGACGTATTCGGAGCCGAGCATCCAACGCTTCACTTCCGCGCGGTTCGGCGTCGAGGATGTGTCGGCGGCGGCGGCCGCCTCACTGCGTCAAGTCTTGATGCAACCCTTCCGCCCAATGCGGCGGCCCATCGCAGCGACCACGGCGCGCAGCGACGAGCAACGCTGAGCGCCGATCTGGGCGTTCGTGCGGCGCCGACATAGAGTGACGGCCCGTTCCGACGAGGAGTCGCGTCATGAACAATGCCTGTGTGATCTACGGCGCGCGCGACATCCGGCTCGAGGGCTGGCAGTCGCCTGTTCTGACCGACGCGGCCGTGAAGGTGCGCGTGCGCGCGGGCGGCATCTGCGGGTCCGACCTTCACTATTATTTCGAGGGGCGCAACGGCGACTTCGTGATCAAGGAGCCGCTGATTCCCGGCCATGAATTCGCCGGCGAGGTCGAGGCGGTCGGGCCGCGTGTGACCAAGGTGAAGCCCGGCGATCGCGTCGCGGTCAATCCATCGAGCGCCTGCGGGCGCTGCCGCTATTGCCGACAGGGCCGCGAGAATCTCTGCCGGCGGATGGTGTTCCTCGGCTCGGCGTCGAAGTTTCCGCACATTCAAGGCGGGTTTCGCGAGGTGTTCGTGGTCGACGAGGCGAACGCCCTGCCGGTCTCGCGCGACCTCCCCTTCACGACAGCGGCCTTCGCGGAGCCGCTCGCGGTCGCGCTCCACGCCGTCGCACGCGCCGGCAATCTCTTCGGCAAGAACGTGCTGATCACCGGCGCCGGACCGATCGGCCAGCTCGTGCTGCTCTGCGTCAAGCGCGCCGGCGCGGCGCGCATCGTGATGACCGATGTCGTCGACCAGCCGCTCGCCACGGCGGCCAAGCTGGGCATCGATGCGGCGATCAACGTCGCCAAGCGCCCGGGCGATCTCAAGGACTACGCGGCGTCGCTCGACGGTTTCGAGACGGTGTTCGAATGCGCCGGCAATGTCCATGCGCTGCGCAGCGCCTTCGAGGCTGCCGGGCCCGGCGCCGTGGTGGTCCAGGTCGGCATCCTGCCATCGGGCGAAGTGCCGATCCTGGCGAATGTCGCAATGGGTCGCGAGCTCGACTGGCGCAGCACCTTTCGCTTCTGCGACGAGTTCAGCCAGGCGGTCAGCCTGCTCGACCGCGGCGCGATCGACGTCGCGCCACTCCTGACCGCGGCCATTCCAGCAGCTGAAGCCGCGCGCGCCTTCGATCTGGCCAAGGACCGCACGCAGAGTTTGAAAGTGCAGATCACCTTCTAACGGCGCCCTCGCAATTGGTGATAGTGGCGTACGAACAAGGGCTTGGTGAACGCCGCGGTCGACCCGCACGAGGCCGCGATGGTGAGTTGCCAGCCCGTGACCTCCCTGTTAGAACCCGCTCGCCCGCGCCGGGGCTCCACACCGTCGCGGGTTTCCTTTTTCTGCCGTCGCGTTCGAGCCCGCCACGACCATGAAAATCCTGGCCTGCAACTCCAACCGTCCGCTCGCCGAGGCGATTGGCGCGTCGCTGAATCTGCCGCTGACGAAGGCCTCGGTGCGCCGCTTCAGCGACATGGAAGTCTTCGTCGAGATCCTGGAGAACGTCCGCGGCGAGGACGTGTTCGTGATGCAGTCGACGTCGTACCCCGCCAACGACCACTTGATGGAGCTGCTGGTCGCGCTCGACGCGCTCAAGCGCAGCTCGGCGCGGCGGATCACCGCGGTGATCCCCTATTACGGCTACGCGCGGCAGGACAGGAAATCGGGCTCGCGCACGCCAATCTAGGCCAAGCTGGTCGCCAATCTGATCACGATCGCGGGCGCGCATCGCGTGCTGACGCTCGATCTCCACGCCGGCCAGATCCAGGGCTTCTTCGACATCCCGACCGACAACCTGTTCACCGCGCCGGTGTTCGTGAAGGACATCCAGCAGAACTTCACCGAGCGCGGCCACGACCTCGTGATCGTCTCGCCCGATGTCGGCGGCGTGGTGCGTGCACGCGCGATCGCCAAGCGCCTCGAGGCCGATCTCGCGATCATCGACAAGCGCCGCGAGCGCGCCGGCGTCTCCGAGGTCATGAACATCATCGGCGATGTCGACGGACGGACCTGCATTCTCGTCGACGACATCATCGATTCCGCCGGCACGCTGTGCAACGCCGCCGAGGCGCTCAAGAAAGCCGGCGCCAAATCGGTTTCCGCCTATGTCAGCCATGGTGTGCTCTCGGGCGGCGCCGTCGCGCGCGTCACCTCCTCGCCGCTGCAGTCGCTGGTGATCACGGATTCGATCCAGGCGACCGAGGCCGTGCGCCTCGCCCAGAACATCCGCCAACTGACGATCGCGCCGCTGATGGCAGAGTCGATGAAACGCATCAGCGAGGAGCGCTCGGTCTCCTCGCTGTTCGACTGACCACCGAGTAAACCCGGATCAGCGTTGCGGCACCCTTGGAGGCCGGCGCGGATCCTGACCATTGATGGAGAAGAAGATGGTCGAAACCACAAAACTCGCAGCACAGCTGCGTGAACGGGCCGGCAAGGGGGCCGCTCGTACCGTCCGTCGGGCGGGTCGAGTCCCTGCAGTCGTCTATGGTGAGAAGCTGGCAGCCGAACTGATTTCGCTCGATCCGCGCGACATCGAACGCGAAGTCCACAAGGCCGGGTTCTTCACGCGGCTGTTCGATGTCGAGGTCGGCAGCAAATCCGTCCGCGCCCTCGCGCGCGACGTGCAGTTCCATCCGGTGACCGATCGCGCCGAACATGTCGATTTCATGCGCGTCTCCGACACGACTCGCATTCGCGTCGCGGTGCCGGTGAAGTTCCTGAACGCCGACAAATCGCCGGGCATCAAGCGCGGCGGCGTGCTCAACATCGTCCAGCACGACATCGAGGTCTACTGCACGATCAACACAATCCCGCGGATCATCGAAGTCGATCTCGCGGGTCTGGAGATCAGCGACTCCGTGCACATCGAGGCGATCAAGCTGCCGGAGGGCGTGAGGCCGACCATCGGACGCAATTTCACGGTCTGCGCGATCGGCGCGCCGTCCGTGCTCAAATCCGCGGACGAAGAAGCTGCCGAAGCTGCCGCGACGGCTGCGACAGCGGCAGTGGCGCCGACCGCCGAAGGCGCTGCCGCGCCGGCGGCCGGTGCTGCCGGCGCCAAGCCGGCCGCAGGCGCAGCGCCAGCGGCGGGCGCCAAGCCTGCTGCCGGCGCGAAGCCGGCCGCCGGGGGCAAGAAGTAAGGCCGCACCGTAGCGGAGGCCGGGATGCGGCTCCTCGTGGGGCTCGGCAATCCCGGCCCCGAGCATTTCAGGCAACGGCACAATATCGGCTTCATGGCCGTGGACGCGATCCATCGCGTTCACGGCTGTGGGCCGTGGCGCGCGCGCTTCGACGGCTACGCATCCAATGGCACGATCGACGGCGAGCAGGTCGTGCTGCTCAAGCCGCTCACCTACATGAACGACTCCGGCCGCGCGGTGCAGCAGGCGTTGCGCTTCTTCAAGCTCGAGCCCGACACGATGATCGTGCTGCATGACGAACTCGATCTCCCGGCCGGCAAATTGCGCGTGAAGGCCGGCGGCGGTCACGGCGGCCATAACGGGTTGCGCTCGATCGACCAGCATGTCGGCCCGTATTACTGGCGCGTGCGCCTCGGCATCGGCCATCCCGGCGACAAGTCGCTGGTCACCGGCTACGTGCTGCATGATTTCGCCAAGGCCGATCAGATCTGGGTGGAGAAGCTGGTCGACACGGTGGCGGCGGAGATTGCGTTTCTCCTCGCTGGCAAGGACTCGCATTTCGCCAGCCGCGTCAACCACACCCTCGACCCGCCAAAGCCCAAGCCGCCACGGGTACAACCGATTCCAAAGGAACCGAATTAATGGGCTTTCAATGCGGCATCGTGGGTTTGCCGAATGTCGGCAAGTCGACGCTTTTCAATGCGCTCACCGCGACGGCGGCGGCGCAGGCGGCGAATTATCCGTTCTGCACGATCGAGCCGAACATGGGGCGCGTCGCCGTGCCGGATGCGCGGCTGGACAAGCTCGCCATCGCCGGCAAGTCGGCGAAGACCGTGTACACGCAGCTCGAATTCGTCGACATCGCCGGGCTCGTGCGCGGCGCCTCGCGAGGTGAGGGGCTGGGCAATCAGTTCCTCGCCAATATCCGCGAGGTGGATGCGATCGCGCATGTGCTGCGCTGCTTCGAAGGCGGCGACATCACCCATGTCGAAGGTTCGATCGATCCGCTGCGCGACAAGGAAACCGTCGACACCGAACTGATGCTCTCGGACCTCGACAGCCTCGAGAAGCGCGTGAACGCGCTGCAGAAGAAGGCGAAGACGGGCGACAAGGACTCGGCGGCGCTGCTCGGCGTGATGGAACCGATCCTGGCGCTGCTGCGCGAGGGCAAACCGGCGCGGATGTTCAAGCCGGCGTCGCCGGAGGATGCCGCGCTGGTCAAGCAGATGCAGCTGCTGAC
>JANNTF010000546.1:0-3499 GCA_031403455.1 Alphaproteobacteria bacterium
GCCGTCGCGCGTCGTGAACGGCATCTCGTTCGACATCGCGCCTGGCGAGGCCGTGGGCTTCGTCGGGGAATCGGGTTGCGGCAAGAGCGTCACCGCGCGCGCGATCCTGCGTCTCGCGCCCGAGGGTTCGTCGGTCGAGTGGGGCGGCCGCATCCTGTTCCACGGCCAGGACCTGCTGAAGCTCGAGGAGCGCGCGATGCGCGACATGCGCGGCCGGCGCATCGCGATGGTGTTCCAGGATCCGATGGCCTCGCTCAATCCGGTCATGACCGTCGGCGCGCAGATCGACGACATGCTGTGCCGCCATACCGGCGTTTCTCTCCGCGCCGCGAGACGCCGCACGGTGGAGCTGCTCGGCCTGGTCGGCATTCACGACCCCGCAGCGCGCGCCGACGATTTCCCGCACCAATTCTCCGGCGGCATGCGCCAGCGCGTGCTGATCGCGATCGCGGTGTCGTGCCAGCCGGAGCTGCTGATCGCCGACGAGCCGACCACCGCGCTCGACGTCACCGTCCAGGCGCAGATCCTGCGCCTGCTGATGCGGCTGCGCCGCGAACTCGGCATGGCGCTGCTGCTGATCACGCATGATTTCGGCGTCATCGCCGGCATGGTCGAGCGCGTCTACGTGATGCACCAGGGCGACATCGTGGAATCGGGCGAGGTCGATGCGCTGTTCGCCGCGCCGCGTCACGCCTATACGCGCGCGCTGCTGGACGCGGTGCCGCGGATCGAGACGGCGGGGCGCGGCGCATGACGGGAGTCGAGCCCTTGCTGCGGGTGCGCGATCTCTGCGTGACCTTTCCTGCGCGGCGCGGCCGCCCGCCGATGCGCGCCGTCGACCGCGTGGCCTTCGACATCGCGCCAGGACAGACGCTCGGCCTCGTCGGTGAATCGGGGTCGGGCAAGACGACCACAGGTCGGGCGATCCTGCAGTTGCAGCCGGTGACGGGTGGTTCCGTGCAGCTGCTCGGGCGGGAGCTGACCACGATGCCGCGCGCGCAGGTCCGTGCGATGCGCCGGCACATGCAGTTCGTGCTGCAGAACCCGTACTCGAGCCTGCATCCCCGGATGACGGTCGCGCAGATCCTCGCCGAACCGCTGACCGTGCATCGATCGGTGCCGCGCGAGCGGATCGCCGAGCGTGTCGCCGAGCTGTTGACGCTGGTCGGCATGGATCCCGCGGTCGTGCGGCGCTATCCGCACGAATTCTCCGGCGGGCAGCGGCAGCGGATCGTCATCGCGCGCGCGCTGGCGGTGAATCCGGATTTCGTGGTCTGCGACGAGCCGGTCTCGGCGCTCGACGTGCGCACCCAGGCGCAGATCGTCGACCTGCTGCACGACCTGCAGGACAAGCTCCGCCTGTCCTATCTGTTCATCGCGCATGACCTGGCGATCGTGCGCGCGGTCGCGCACCGCGTGGCTGTGATGTATGGCGGACGGATCGTCGAGCTCGGCGACGCATCGCGGGTCTACGAGAATCCCGTTCATCCCTATACGCGCAACCTGTTGGACGCGGTGCCGATCCCGGATCCGGCGCGCCAGCGCGCGAAGCTCGCCGCGATCGCGCCCGAGCCGCAATTCCGCGGCCGCGACGGCGAGACGGGACAATGCGTGTTCGGCGAGGACCACGCAGCGCGCGGCTCGCCGGAATGGCACGAGGTGGCGCCGGGGCACGGCGTCTCGTGCCGGTTCTGGCCGCCGGGCGCGGTGCCGGGTTAGTCTCGCGATCGGCTCAACACCGATCCCAGCGAAGGAGATCCAGAAATAGCTGAACAGTGGAATGCGGAATTGCCGACCCTCGTACGCGAAGCACCGCTTGCCTTGACCCAAGGCGCGATCGACCAGCGCGTGTTCGATCTCTATGACGAGTATTGCCACGGGGGCATGAACCGTCGTGACTTCCTGCAGCGCGCCGCCGTGGTGACGGTCGGCGGCCTGGCCATGGCGCAGGCGCTCTTGCCCCGGTATGCGCAGGCGCAGACGATCTCCTTCACCGATCCGCGGATCAAGGCCAACTACGTGACCTACCCGTCACCCGGCGGCACCTCCGGCACCATGCGTGGATATCTGGTGCAGCCGAGCGGGCCGGGGCCGTTTCCCACCGTGCTCGTGATCCACGAGAATCGCGGTCTCAATCCCTATGTCGAGGATGTCGCGCGCCGCGCCGCGACCGATGGATTCCTCGCGCTCGCGCCCGACGGTCTGGCGCCGGTCGGCGGCTACCCGGGCAATGACGATGACGGCCGCACCCTCCAATCCGGCCTCGACCAGGGCAAGCTGCGCACGGACATGCTCAACAGTGCGCGCCATCTCAGGGCGCACGCGCTGTCCACCCGCAAGCTCGGGGTGACCGGCTTCTGCTGGGGCGGCAGCACGACGAATTTCCTGGCCGCCGCGCTTGGCGCCGATGTGAACGCGGCGGTTCCGTTCTACGGCGCTGCCGCCGAAACGGCGTCGGTCCCGGCGATCAAAGCGGCGCTGATGGTTCAGTATGCCGAGACCGACCAGCGCATCAATGAGATGTGGCCGGCCTTCGAGGCGGCGCTGAAGGCCGCGGGAGTCCAGCATGAGCAGCACATCTATCCCGGCACGCAGCATGGTTTCCACAACAACTCGACGCCGCGCTACCACGAGGCGGCCGCCAAGCTGGCCTGGGATCGCACGATCGCCTTCTTCAAGAAGCATCTCGCCTGACGGAGGGGGCCAGGACTTCCAGTCGCCGCGTGGGGACGCCGATTATTTTCGAAACATCTGCCGGGGGAAGTCGGTGATCAGCTCGACGCCCGTCGGCGTCACGACCACGGTCTCCGAAGTCGACACGGTCTGTTCGCCCGGCACCCGGAAGGGCTGCGGCAGGTGGAACACCATGCCGGGCTCGAGCACGATTGGATTGTCACGGCTGATGTCGAGGAAATTGCCCTCGCTCCAGCCGGGCGGAAAATTGATGCCCATCGAGTAACCGGCGCGCTTGAGGACCTTGTAGCCGTGATCGGCGAAGGCATCGAGGCAGACCTGGTTCACGGATCCTGATGTGACGCCTGGACGAATGGTGTCGATGGTGCGCTGCAGGACATCGTGGACGATGCGATTGCGGCGTTCGAGTTCGTCGGAGAGTCTGCCGATCGCGACGATGCGCTTGAGCGCCGCGCTGTAGCGCCGCACGACGCCCGACAGCTCGAGGAACACCACGTCGCCGGATTTCGCCTTCGCGCCGCTCCATGTGTTGTGCACGAGGCTGGAGTTCCAGCCGACATTCACGAAAGGCGGGTAGGACATGTAGTCGCCGCCGGCGGCGACGATGGCGTGATGCACCGCCGCGGCGATGTCGCAATCGCTGACTCCTTCGGCCGCAGCGTCGATGCCGGCCCGCATCCCCGCCTCGGCGACGCGCGCGGCCTGACGGATGTAGTCGATCTCGGCCGGCGATTTGACCCGGCGGAACTGCTCGATCAGGCCCGTTGCGTCGTCGAGCCGGAGGCCGGGCAGTCGCGCCAGCAGG
>JANNTF010000547.1:0-2696 GCA_031403455.1 Alphaproteobacteria bacterium
CTCTCCGGCACGCGTCATGCCGACGTCGATCCGGCCTGTAAATTTTCTGCCAACTCCCAAGCCACGTATCATTCGAGTTGCGTCATCGAAGTTGTAAGCATTCATGCCGTAAGTCTGTCGTCTCAACGTCTGTCGTCTCAACGTCTACCTTCTCAAGACCTCTGCCTTCATCAAGGCCCTCAGATTGATGGTGGAGGGGGAAGGATTCGAACCTTCGAACTCCGAAGAGGGCAGATTTACAGTCTGCTGCCATTGACCGCTCGGCCACCCCTCCGTCAATCCATTCGCTTCAGGTCCTGACGGACCGCGCGAGATATGAAAAAGGTCTCCGCCGTGTCAACAAGCATATTATCAATAAAAACAAGCTACACCACACGCCGACGCGGTTTCCCGCAGCGGTGGAGCAGCTTGCGAAGTTCTTAGCGGCCGGATACTAGGGGGCGCTCCCATGAATCGCAAGCATCCTCACCGCAGTGATCGCCCGGTCGCTGCTCGCCATCCCCGCAAGATTGCTGGGCCGGCGCCCCACACCGCCCGTCCCTCCCATGTGGCCGCCCCCGTGCGCCGCCCAGCTGCCCCGGAGCCACGCGAGAAGCCGTACGGCACGGCACCTTGGATTTACGGCATCCATGCCGCGACGGCCGCAATTGCAAATCCGGCGCGGACGATCCATCACGTCCTCGTCGCTGGCGAAAGCGTGAGCGACTTAACCGCCCTGGTCGAAATAGCGCGCACCGCACGCGGCGGCGAGTCACCCGGCATCACCGTGGTGGCGAAGGATGAGCTCGAAAAAATCCTCGCCCGTGGCGCCGTCCATCAAGGGATCGCCACGCAAGCATCCGACCTCGAAGCGGTCGATATCGAGGACATACTGCGCGTCATCGAGGGACGCGCCAATGCGCGTATTGTCGTTCTAGATCAAATTACTGACCCGCATAACGTTGGCGCGATCCTGCGCTCCGCCGCCGCCTTCTCAGTCGCCGCCGTCGTCGTACCAGAGCGTCACGCGCCGGGTGCCAGCGCCGTCATGGCGAAAACGGCCTCGGGCGCTCTCGAGCGCGTCCCCCTGGTACGGGTCGTCAATCTCGCGCGATGCCTGGACCAGCTGAAGGCCGCGAATATCTGGTGCGTCGGCCTGGCGGGCGATGCCCCTCAGACGCTGACGCAAGCCGATCTGACCGGGCGTGTCGCGCTCGTTCTCGGCAACGAGGGCGATGGGCTCCGTCGATTGACGCGCGAGCGCTGCGACATGCTCGTGCGCATCCCGATGGCGAGTGAGGGCGTCGAGAGCCTGAATGTGTCCAACGCCGCCGCCATCGCGCTTTACGAACTGGCTCGTCGCAGCTGAGCCAGTCGGTTAAGCCGGTCTGTCCCGACGATCGGCGCGCCGGTACTTCCATAACGTGACCGGTGGCGCCAACCGCTTCACCAGCGCATGCGCCCGAATCGGGGCCAGCTTGGTGATCGGGACCGCCAATGAACTCGGTTCGTCGCCGGCGGCGAGATTGGCGAGTTCGCGTCCCATCGCGAACGACAAGGCGACGCCCCGGCCGTTGCATCCCACCCAGGTGAAGGCTCCCTCGCCCAGCTGGTGCACGTGCGGAAAGAAATCGGATGTCATCGCCAGCTTGCCGCTCCAGGCATACTCGAAACGGGGGCGGCCGATCTGTGGGAACCAAGAGGCGAGCCGCGCCGCGACGCTGGTGCGGAGCTTCGCCTCGGCGCCGAATGGCCACATCGTCGCGCCGCCGCTGACCAGACGATTTTGCGCATCGAAACGAAAGAACCCGAGTTCGCCGCGCGTATCCGAAACCGCCTGACGCCCGGGGACGATTGTCGCTCGGACATTTTCGTTCAGCGGCGTCGTCGCGAGCTGCCAGGAATTCACCGGCACCATCGAGCGATTCAATCCGGGAAAGAGGTCGTCGCTATAGGCATTGGTCGCCATGACGATGCGCGATGCCACGACCCGGCCGCTCGGTGTGGCGATCTCCCAGCGATCCCACTTATGACTGATGCCCCGCGCCGGCGTCCGCACGAAGACAAGCACCCCCATCCGCTCCAGCGCAGCCGCGAGCCCCCTGGCCAAGGACAGGGGATTGATGTGCCCCCCGGAGTGGTTCCCCCAGCCGCCGTAATAAGCCTGAGACCCGATCATCTCGGAGATCTCCTGCCGACCATAGAACGCGACGTCGGCCCCGTACTTGGCCCAGGCATCGTGGCGCCGCCGCGCGACATCGACTCGCCCCGGCGTATGGGCCGGCTGGATCCAGCCGGTCTGTTCGGCATCGCAGCTGATGTCGTGTTCCCGGATCAGATCGAACACCAAATCGGCGCTGTCGCGCACGAGCGCGATGATCCGCTCGCCACGCTCCATGCCGTACTTCGCGATGATATCGGCGGGGTCGCGCTTCGACAGCGACGGGATCACCTGACCATTGTTGCGGCCCGACGCGCCCCATCCGATCTCGGCCGCCTCGAGAACGGCGACCGACAAGCCCCTACGACGCGCGTGATAGGCCGTCGACAATCCGGAAAAGCCACCGCCGACGACGGCGAGATCGACCTCACTCTGTCCTTCGAGCCGATGAAAATTCGGCGCTGGGGCCGCAGTCGATGCCCACAGGCTATACGGAAGGTTGAAGTCGGGAAGCTTGGCCATCGCCCGCGGAGAGGTTGATATCGAACAGCACCAT
>JANNTF010000548.1:0-5888 GCA_031403455.1 Alphaproteobacteria bacterium
GCACCGACCGCGACATATGCGTCGAAAATGCGATCGATGAGGGTCCAATCATAGACCGGCTTGCCCTGAGCATCCTCCGTGTACGCGTTGGTCGAACCCCATTTGAGGGCCGGCGTGCCGTCGCCACTGGTGAGGAGATTATGCGTCCGCACGCGGATCGGCTCCGGACTCAGGGCCGCGAGCTCGCGCAACAGCTTTCGGCCATTATCGGTGTAGGTGTAGTTCGGCTCGTCGTAGCCGAACCAGTTCCACAACGGCTGGTACGTACCGCTGCGTCTGGCGGCGTCGATCTCGATCTTCACGTCAAGGGGGCCAGCCATCTGTGTTCCTCTGGGTCTTTTGGCAGAGTGTTTAGAATCTCTCGCCTGAGACGCTTCGGAATGCTTCTCTATGATCAGGTCAATGTCCAGAAGTGAAGAAGCGGGGTCATTGTGGCCTCACCACCCCGGCGATCTCGCCTGCGCGAGATCGCCTGTCCCTCCTCAAGTCGAGGAGGGACGACGATCTAGTTGCTTCCAATATTGTGTTGGAATTTCGTGAGAGTTGTTTTGGAAACCCTCGTGCGGGAGGCGGGATTGCAGAGCGAAACACGGGCCGACGATGACGCGGACGCCATTCGCGCGGCGCGGGCGGCGCAGAATGCGGCGATCGCGGGGGGCGATCTCGAGCAGGTGGCAAGCTACTGGACTAGGGATGTCACGATCCGTCGCGCGCTCGGCCAATCCGTCGAGGGCGCGGCCGCGGCGCGCAAGATCTTCGAGCCGGCCGGAGCAGCGGCTGCACATCTCGTCTATCAACGCGAGGCCGTCGAAATCGAGGTGAGCGGGAACTGGCCACTCGCTTATGAGGCGGGTGTGTGGACCGGCCATCTCGGGACGATCGCCGGACAAGCGGTCATCGGCGGCCGCTATTCGGCGCAATGGATCAAGCGCGACGGTCGCTGGCTGATTCGCGCGGAGATCTTCGTCGCGCTGAATTGTGCCGGCAGCGGCTGCGACTGGTTGGCCGCGCCTTAGCTGGAACCGGGTTGCCCCTTCGGCCAGCGCTGATGGAGCCACAGCCATTGGCCGGGGCGTTGGCGGATCCAGCGTTCGAGTTCGGCGTTGAAACTGGTCATGATGGCGCGGATATCTGCGTCGCGGTCGTCGGTGCGCCGGATCTCCAGCGGCGGATAGGCGGTGACGCGGAAATGCGCGCCGCCGATGCGTTCGACTTGCGCGGGGAGCAGCAGCGCATCGAAGCGCAGCGCGAACAGCGCCGCCGCCGAGGCCGTCATCGCGTCGCGGCCGAAGAACGGCACGGCGATGCCGTCATTCTGTTTCTGGTCCAGCAGCATGCCGAAATGCGCGTGCTCGGCGAGCAGCTTCTTGACGCGCTGCGCGCCGCGAAATCCCTTGGGGATCGTCTCGGCGGCGCCGACGCCGCGGCATCGCTTGACCAGCTCATCGATCCGCGGATTGTTGACCGCGCGATAGACGATGTTCAGCGACAGCCCATGCATCTTCAATATCGCCGGCGCGATCTCCCAATTCGCGAGATGACCGGCGACGAAGAAGATGCTCTTGCCCTGCTTGAGCGCCTCGCGGATGTGATCCCCGCCGCTGTGCTCGGTGCGATGCTCCGCGAGAAACGTGATGTGCGGATATTCGAGCGTGGTGCGGCCGAGATTGTCCCAGATCTCGCGCAGGATGCGCGCGCGCGCCGCCGCGTCGAGCTCGGGCATCGCCATCGCGAGATTGCGCAATGCGCGTTTGGAAACGCCGAGCCGCGGCCCGAGCGTGCGCGCCACAAAGCCGCCGAGATCCGAGGCGCGGTCGGGCCCGAGCGCCCGCGACAGCGCGACGACCGCATGCGCCAAACCGCCGACCAGCTCGTCGCCGATGCGCCGTGCCAGCGACCGTCCGTCCTTGTCCTTACGCATCTCTCGCCTTGCGATCGGGTGGTTTCGCCGCCGGCTCCGGCCTGCCGCGTCCGCACAAGCGGTCGGCCTCGCGGGAAATCTCGTTGAGAGCGTCCTCGATCTCCTGGCGCGCCTGTTCGAGCGCGGTCGCGTCGGCATCGGGGGCGACCTCGATCGGCGCGCCCACGATGATGACGCCGCGTCCGAAGGGCAGCGGCAGGAGCATCCGATCCCAACTGCCGAGTTCGACCCCGCGATCGATCGAGAAGCTGACCGGCAGCACGGGGGCGAGGCCGAGCTTGGCGATGGACGCCACGCCGATCTGCGCGCGCATCGGCGGCCCGCGTGGCCCGTCCGGGGTGATCGCCACGCATTCGCCCTTGCGCAGCAGCGCCGCCATGGCGCGCAATCCCGTCGCAGCGCCGCGCGACGTCGAGCCGATCACGCTCGAGATGCCGAAGCGCGCGATCACCCGCGCGATCAGCCGCCCGTCGCGATGCGCCGAGCCGAGCATGTGGATCTTGCGGCCCGCCGGCCAGGCCGGCGCCATCATCAGCATCCGCGCATGCCAGAAGCACAGCACCGGCATCCGACCCTGGACGGCGAGAGTCTCGCCGTGATGGCGCCCGACCCAGCGCCAGCGTCCCGTCTTCCAGACCAGGCGGAGATAGCCGACGGCCGCGGCGACGATCAGCGCCTGTGCGATCGGGTTGCCGAGCAACCAGCGTCTGAAGCTGCCCACGGATCAGGCGCCCGCGCCCACGCGCATGCCGGCTTCGTCGACCGATTGTGCGGCATAGAGCCGGGCATAGGTGCCGCCGCCGGCCAGCAGCTCGGCATGCCGGCCCTGCTCGACGATGCGTCCGTTCTCGAGCACGCAGATCAGATCGGCATCGACCACGGTCGAGAGGCGATGGGCGACGACCAGCGTGGTGCGATCGCGTTTGAGCTGCGCCAGCGCGGCTTGCACCTGGCGCTCGCTGTCGACATCGAGCGCGGAGGTCGCCTCGTCCAGCAGCAGGATCGGCGCGTCCTTGAGGATCGCGCGCGCGATCGCGATGCGCTGCCGTTGGCCGCCGGAGAGCTTCGCGCCGCGTTCGCCGACGATCGTGTCATAGCCCTCCGTCAACTCGGCGATGAAACCGGCGGCGCCGGCGAGCGCAGCGGCCTGCTCGATCTCCGCGCGTGTCGCGTCGGGCCGGCCATAGGCGATGTTCACGCGGATCGTGTCGTGAAACAGCGTCACTTCCTGACTCACGATGGCGATCGAGGCGCGCAGGCTGGCGAGCGTCACGTCGCGCACATCGATGCCGTCGATGGTCACGCGGCCCGCGCTGACATCGTAGAAGCGCGGGATGAGATTGAGCACGGTCGATTTGCCCGCGCCGGACGGCCCGACCAGCGCGATTGTGCGTCCGGCGGCGACGTGCAGATCGAGCGTGGCGAGCACCGGCTGCCCGTCGGCATAGGCGAAGCTCACGCCCTCGAACGCGATCTCGCCGTGCGCGCGCGGCAGCAGCGTCGCGCCGGCGCGGTCGCGAATGCGCGGCTCGACGTCGAGCGCTTCGAAGAGGCGCGAGGCGCCGGCCAGGCCTTCCTGCAGCGTCACGTTCAGATTGGCGAGCGAGCGCACGGGCTGATAGGCGAGCAGCAAGGCGGTGATGAAGGAGAAGAACGCACCCGGCGTCATGCCGCCATAGATGACCTGATGGCCGCCATAGAGGATGACGCCCGCGATCGCGAAGCTGGACAGCGCCTCCATGATCGGATGCGACGCGGCGCGCGTCAGCGCCGCCTTGTTGTTGAGCTCGAACAGCCGCTCGATCGCCTGCTTCGCGCGCGACGATTCATGCGGCTCCATGCCGTAGGCCTTGACGTGGCGCGCCCCTTGGAAATTCTCCTCGAGCAGGACCGCGAGTTCGCCGGTGCTCTCCTGGCTGCCGGCGGAGACCTTGCGCATGCGGCGGCCCAGCCTGCGCGCCGGGATGAGCGCGAGCGGGAAGACCGCGAAGGCGACGATCGCCAGACGCCAATCCTGATAGAACATCAAGGCGACCAGGCAACCCGCCGTCACCGCATCCTTGATCAACCCCGTCGTCGCCTGCGTCACCGCGCCGCGCAGCATCTGCACATCGTTGGTGAAGCGCGAGATCACGCGGCCCGCCGAGGAATCATGGAAGAACTGCAGATCGGCGCGCATGAGATGCCCGAAGAGCTGCATCTGCATATCCGCGATGATGCGCAGACCGATGCGGTTCATCATCGCCGCTTGCAGATACGTCGCGCCGCTCTTCACCAGCGCGGCGATCACGATGGCCAGGGGGATGAGCCAGAGCAGCGTCTGGTCGCGCTGCAGCAGCACGCGATCGAGCACGGGCTGCATCAGCCAGGCATTGCTGGCCGTCGCGACCGCGGCGACGATCATCGCCATCGCGGCGAGGATCATCCGCGGCACATGCGGCCGCACGTGATCGCGCAGCAGGCGCGCGAGCGTGCCGGACTTCACGGGCCCGCGCGGCGAGTCGGACTTAGCGCGTGCACTCAATGGCTTGAAGCATCCCTGTCGATAACCGCCGGCAAGCTATCACCGGCCCCGAACAGCCGCCATCGATCGCGCGGAGATGGCTTGGCCGGATCGATCTTGGCGTGGGGCCGCATGGCCATGCGTCTACACGCAGAGCGTTGCGAGGACAACGGCGGCATGGCCTGTCATACGGATCGCCGGATTCATCTCGACAGGTCGCGTGAGTTGGCGAAGATTGGTTCGCATGAGCACGATGCCGGCGCGGCGTCGAGGAGCGAGGCGGCATGGACGGCGATCGTACGAAAGCAATGCAGGGTTTCTCCGGCTATCACCATCCCAAGGACCGGCCGGTCGACGACGAGCTGACGCGAATCGGGCCGGGCACGGCGTGCGGCGAGTACATGCGCCGCTATTGGCATCCGATCCTGCTGTCGTCGGAGCTCAAGGACATGCCGCGGGTGATCCGCATCCTCGGCGAGGATCTCGTCGTCTATCGCGACCTGTCCGGCGGCGTCGGGCTCGTGCACAAGCATTGCCCGCATCGCGGCATGTCGCTCGAATTCGGCATGCCCGCGCAGAAGGGCATCCGCTGCGCCTATCACGGCTGGCTGATCGGCAATGACGGCCGCGTACTGGAGACGCCGGGCGAACCGAGCGGCAGCCGCATGAAGGACGGCATCTGCCACGGCGCCTACAAGGCGATCGAGTTCCGCGATCTGATCTTCGCCTATATGGGGCCGCCGGCGCTCGAGCCCGATTTCCCGAGGCTCGACGTGTTCGACATGCCCGGGAATGCGATGAAGCCCTACCAGATCCTCTCGGCCTGCAACTGGCTGCAGGTCAGCGAGAACTCGGTCGATCCGTTCCACACGCCGTTCCTGCACACGCGCATCTCGGGCCCGCAATTCGCGGACGTCTTCGCCGAGCTGCCGATCATCGACTACCATCGTCGCGACTTCGGATTGTTCTATACGAATGCGCGGCGCATCGGCCCGTTCATCTGGTGTCGCGTGCATGATCATCTGTTTCCGAATTTCTCGCAGAATGGCGGCACCTACGAGAAGGCCAGGGCGGTGCGCTATTTCGGCCGGCCCAGCCTGACGCGCTGGGTCACGCCGATCGACGACACGAACTCCTATGTGATCGCCTGGCGCCACTTCAACGATCGCGACGATCCGCTGCATGAGGGCATCCCCGACGAGGTCGGCTGGGAGGTCACGGATTTCTACGGCCAATCGGAGCACCGCCCCTACGACATGCGGCAGCGCAAGCCGGGCGACTACGACGCCTGGATGAGCCTCGGTGCGATCGGCAGCCATGCGCGCGAGAATCTCGGCGCGACGGATCAGGGCGTCTCGCTGCTGCGCCGCTGGCATCGCGACAATGTCCGCGCGCTGCAGAACGGCAAGGAACCGCCGCATTGGACCCAATCGGGCGCCCAGCACGTCGCGACCTTCGCGGGCG
>JANNTF010000549.1:0-7030 GCA_031403455.1 Alphaproteobacteria bacterium
CACCATGGACGATGAACAGCCCGAACGTGAAGATCATGAACCAGAACAGCCAGGGCCACTCGATGTCCACGCGGTAGAGACCGAGCCACAGCTGCAGCACGAAGACAATCGCCAGCGCGCTCGAGAGCCGCACCGCAAGGCCGAGCATCAGGCTGATCGCGAAGAACATCTCGCTGAGAAAGCCGATCGTCTGGAACAGCGGCAGCAGCGGCACCATTACCTCGGCGGCGAAGGCGCGGTGGAACCCGAAGGCGGCCTTCTCGACGATCTCGTTCGCCCAGCCGGCGAAGCTGTCGGAACGCGGCAGGGGCAGCTTCCACAGCGCGCCCTGGAACCACATGGCGCCCATCATGGTGCGGAACAGCCAGGTCCACCCATGAACCGCGCTGCGCTGCGACGGGTCACGTCGCCAGTTGTATACCGCCAGGCCAATGCTGCCCGCCAGCAGGCCGATGAAGAACAGCACGAAAGGCCATCGCCAGAGGCCGAGCGCGATCTGGTCCGGGTGCCGGCCGATGAGGAACATGAAGGTGTCAGTGAACGGATCGGTGCGCATGTGCGATCTCTCCTGTCTGCCCACGCATGGCGGGCCGTCTCAGGCCTGCCCGTCAGCCTGCTATGGCGCGAAGGGCGACGCCGACGAGGCGCAGCGCATCAGCCGCCCCGCCACCTCGTCTTGCTCGAAATCTCTTTCGTCCTGACCCATGGCATTGGTTACATGCGCGATGCATAGCACGCGGGCTAGACGACCGAGGGTGTCGCCTCGTGGTCCTTGGCTGCGAGCGGCGGCGGCGTCATGCCTCGCCCAGCGCTGTGCGCGGGCGCTCCTGCGTTGTAGTAGCGTCCGCCGCCACTGCGAAGGCCAGCTCGATCGGCTCGAGCGCGTCGGAGCGCGTCGGCACGACGCGATTCCAGCGGAAGCCGATCCTCGAGCAGGGCGCTGCAGATTCCTGCCGCGGAATCGAGCAGCATGATCCGCTCGATCTCCCGCTGAACGCCAACCCCACTGATCGGGATAAGCTCCTGTCTAGCGGGGAATTGCGCCGCCATGGCGCGGCCGATCCGGGTGCGGCGGCGGGTTGGAGCGGAGGGATTCGCTTGCCGGCGCTGCGGTTGGTTGAGGAGTGACGATCTCGGGTTGGCTCACGGCGGCGGGGCCCGCCAGGGAAGCCATCTCGCCAGCGATGAGCGCGGTTTCGTCCTCATCCTGCTCCGCCGGCGCCGTGGCCGCGTCACTCTCCCGCTCCGACCCGAAAATCACGCGCCGCGCCAACGCCTCGAGATCCGTCGCGGGGTCGAGCGGGCCGAAGCCGGGCGCGCCGCCCGGCGTGTTCCAGTCCCAGTCGTAATCGGCCATCTCGCGGAAATCGCGGATCGCCGGATCGAGGCTCCACATCTTTCGCAACGCAGCACGACGCAACGCTTCGGGCACATGCGGCCGCAGGAAGGCGGTCAGATCCGCCCCGGGCTTGATGTCGTCGAGGCTGGGCAGCGGCAATTCGACTTTCGGCGCGGGCGGTTCGTCCACCGGCGCCGCCGGCACGGGCGCAGGCGTCGGCGGCGCAGCGGCATCCGCGCGTTTGAGCCGCGACCACCGCCCGAGGAAACTCTCGTCGCGATCAGCGGTCATCTTCGGAGCGCCGTGTGCGAATCGCGAGCGCCTCGGGATCGGCGCGGTCGCGACGGCGCTTGAGGAAGTCGCGCTCGACGTGATGCGTCGCGACGAACGCGGCGATGAGCTGCGCGAGCGAGTCCGGCATCGGCACCGCATCGACGAGCTCGGTCCCGGTCTCGGTGAACGCCTCGCCTTCCGCCGGATCGGGCGTCACGCACAGCACTTCGAGCGCCGGCCCCGTCTCGAGCGGCCGCAGCACCACCCAGATCCGCGGCGCGCCGGTCGCGAGATTGTCGCGGTAATTCGCGGTCTCGGTCGTGTGCAAATCCATCTCGGCCGGCCCGACATAGAAACGCTCGGCCTGGTCGTCGCCGCCGAGCGAGGTCCAGGGGGCGACATCGGGAATGTCCGGCAATACGGCGAACGGCGCCCAGACGTGATCGATCCAGGGCGAAGACGACCGGCGGCGCTCCACCACGACGGCGACGGTGACGCGGGTGGTCGACATCGACCGGCCTCGCCTCAGGACGCCGCGGCGGCGACGTTCAGCGGCAGGCCTGCGAGCAGGTTCTGCGGCTTCACGCGGATCACGCGCTCGGCATTCATCGCGAGCATGAGATAGACCGGCCTCGTGCCGACGCGCGGCAGGATCCGGGTCGTATCGCGGAAGACGAGCCGGAACAGCGCCACGATGCGCGACGCCTCGGCCTCCGACAGCGTCTTGTCCTGCCACAAGCGATTGCCGAGCCGCGTCGCCTCGGCGTCCAACCCGACGAACCAGGTCCAGGCCTCGTCGCGGATCTCGCCGAGCGGCTCGATTTCGGCGTCGAGACCCATGACATGGCCGAGCCAGCGCTCGATCACCGTCGCGAAGCCGCGGCGTCCCGCGCGACCCAGGGCGAAGTCCAGCGCCAACTCGTGGGCGTTGGAATGCTCGAAATAGCGCGCGGCGTTCTCCTCGCCGAGGATGTCGACGTCGCGCGCCGCAGCGTCGCCGAACATCGCCACCAGCGGCGAGACGACGGGCCCGTCGCGACGCCCGTCGACGAATTCGAGATCGGCCAGCAGCAGCCCGCCGTCATGGCGAGTCAGACGCTGCGCACGGAAGAACAGCTCGGCCGCGCGCAGCACATGCGCGTCGTCGCAGCCATCGAGCGCGTTGCGCAGGATGAGATGGACGAGCTGATCCATGAATAGCGGCGGCGTGGTGCCGGCGGCCTCGCGCACGGTCGCGCGATACGCCGCTTCCACGGTCCCCGCGGCGATCAGGCGATCGCGAAACCCGAGGAAGAAGCCCCAATTCTCGCGCGCATCGGGATCGGCGAGCGCCGCGACGTCGCGCGCGGCGACCGGCGCGAGAGGCGAGTCGAGCAGGCGGCGATGCAGCGCGCGCTCCGCGTCGCAGGCCTCGTCGGGCGGCAGGATTTCCGGCCGAGCGAGATAGGCCTTGATGAACGCGGCATCGACGACGAGCTCGCCGGCCGCGTCGCGATCGAGGAGATGGAAGCCGGAGGCGCCCCAGAAATCGCGCGCGGCGGCGGCGTTCACGGCTGCTTCTCGCGCGCGTCGAGACCGAGGAGATCGACGCGCTCCGCCGCTTCCGCCTCGCCCTCCACCGCGACGAAGGCCAGGGGGTGATAGCTGTCCTTCGACGTGAACCGGACGCCCGGCTTGACGGTGCGGAAACGCTCGCGCACGGCGCCGTCCTCGATGCTGCGATGGACCGCGATCAGCGTCTGCTCAGGGTGGTGGCAAAGCGAGGCGGCGAACTCGACCTCCTCGCGCGCCGCGTCGCGTGCGGCGTCGAGACTCGGCGCGCCGTGCTCGGCATGCAGGAAGGTCGCGAGGGCCGCGATCGCCGCCGCGCGCTCGGCTTCGCTCGCGCTCACCACGACGGCCAGAGTCGACCAGCCGAAGGAGTCGAGCCCCAGGAAGCCGGAGCGGAAGGCGACGCGCGGCTTGCCCGCGAGCAGACCGGGATCGACGTCCCAGAACCTGAACGAGCCGGACACCGCCCATTCGCCGGGCTCGGCGGCGCGCTCGAACACGAAGCGATCCGACGGATCGAGCCGGATCGTGCGCAGCAGCTTCAGAGACATGGCTCGCCCGTCGCCGGATCGCGCCAGGACGGTGACGCGATCGCCGCCACCAGCCCGCGCCGCTCGGCGGCGCCGCCGCCCACGATGCGATACGCGAGCAGATCGCCATTGGCGTCGATGCCGCGGCGCTGCGCAAGATCGGGCGCGAGCCGCGCGAGGAAGCGCTCGCCGACCGGCGCGAAGCCGCGCTCGCGCCAGATGTCGAACTGCACCATCAGATGACGCGCGAAGCTCGCCACCAGCACGCCGGCATCCGGCGCCTCGAAACCCTCGCTCTCGAGCGCGGTGCCGAAGCGCCATTCCCCCGCTTCGAGGCGCGACATCGCGAAGAGCCGAACCGCGGCGCCGAAGACCAGCCACTCCGGCGGGCGATCCTCGGCGCCATCGGTAGGCCAGGCGAGCGCGCCGCCGCCGACCAGCCCGCCATCGATGCGAATCGCGTCCGGCCAATCGAAGGTGATCGGCTTCTCGGGCGGGCAATGGACCGCGAGCGCATCGGCGACGGCGTTGAGCCCCGCATAGAGCGCGCGGCGCGCAGTCACCAGCTCTTCCTCGGGTTCGAGCACGACGGCGAATTCCGCGATGTCGGCGCGCCGCACCCAGACCAGGGTCCCGGCCCCGCGCGCCGTGGCGATGCGCGCCGCATGCGCCATAGCGTCGCCGGTCTCGCGCAACGCCACGAGCGTGAAGCCTGGAGGCAGATCGAGCTCCGCCGTGCCTTCACCGACTTCGAACATCGACGTCCATGGACCTCGCCGCTTCGGGACACTCGCAAGGATGCCGAGCCCATCGACGGCATTGCCAGCAGCGTTTGCTTTGCGCGACGAGTATAGGGCGTCTAAACAGAAGAACCCAGCCGGCCGCGACGCGAGGTTCGGCTCACGGCTGCGAAAGGGAGGATGGATGGCGGGTGACGTGCGGCAGGTGATCGTCTGCTCATGCGAGGACACGATGCCGCTCGACGGCGGCGCGTTCGCGCGGGGATGCAAGGGATCGAATGTCGCAACCGCCCGTCATCTCTGCCGGACCCAGCTCGATCTGTTTCGCCGGCTTGCGCGCCTCGATGGCGAGATCACCGTCGGCTGCACGCAGGAAGCGCCGCTGTTCCGCCAGGTCGCGGAAGACGAGCAGCTCCCGGCCCGGCTCACCTTCGTCAATCTGCGCGAGAATGCCGGCTGGTCGCGCGAGGCGGATAAGACGGGGCCGAAGATGGCGGCGCTGATCGCCGCGGCCGCGGTGCCGTTGCCGGCGATCGTGCCGGTCACGCTCGAGAGCCGCGGCGTCACTCTGATCTATGGACGCGACGAGACGGCGATCGAAGCCGGGCGCCGTCTGCAGGACCGGCTCGACATCACGGTGATCCTCGACGGCACCGCCGATATCGCGCCGCCGCGGCGCGTCGAGTTCCCGATCCGACGCGGCAAGATCCGCAGTGCCACGGGCCGGCTCGGCGCCTTCGAGTTGACGCTGGACGCGGTCGCCGAGCCGCGCGCCTCGTCGCGCGCCGCGCTCGTCTTCGGCCCGCCGCGCAACGGCCTCACGTCGCGGGCGGACATCGTCATCGACCTCACCGGCGGCACCTCGCTCTTTCCGGCGCCTGAATTACGCGAAGGCTATCTGCGCGCCGATCCCGGCTCGCGCGGCGATGTCGAGCGCGTGCTGTTCGACGCCGCTGATCTCGTCGGCACTTTCGACAAGCCGCGCTACATCGATTTCGACGCCGCGCTCTGCGC
Organism: Alphaproteobacteria bacterium; assembly: GCA_031403455.1. Taxonomy (GTDB): domain Bacteria; phylum Pseudomonadota; class Alphaproteobacteria; order CACIAM-22H2; family CACIAM-22H2; genus CAIOSQ01. The sequence continues at coordinate 5,448 of JANNTF010000549.1, forward strand.
GCATCAGCGCTCGCAGCGCATCGGCTGTACGCGATGCCTCGAGCTCTGTCCGGCCGGTGCGATCACGCCCGCTGGCGACAGCGTCGCGATCGATGACGGGCTCTGCGCTGGGTGCGGCGCCTGCGCCGCGGTCTGTCCGACCGGCGCCGCGTCCTATGCTCTGCCTGACGCGGCGGGGCTGGTCGCGAAACTGCGCGCCCTGCTGCTCACCTATCGCGAGGCCGGCGGCCACGATCCCGTGGTGCTGTTCCACGACGCCGAGCATGGTGAGGCGCTGATCGACGCGCTCGCGCGCTTCGGCGACGGGCTGCCGGCGAATGTGCTGCCGCTCCAAGTCAACGAGATCACGCAGATCGGCATCGAAGCGCTCGCCGCGGCGCTCGCCTATGGCGCCGCCGGACTTCGCATCCTGCAGCGCACGAAGCCGCGTCACGACGATGCCGGGCTGCAGCGCACGGCCGCGCTCGCGAGTGCGCTTGCCCGGGGTCTCGGCTATGGCGTCGAGACTTGCGCCGTCATCGCGTGCGACGATCCCGATGCGCTCGCCAACGCGCTCGCCGCGCCGCTTGCGACCACGGCCGCGCCGATGCCCGCGAGTTTCATCGCCGCCGGCGGCAAGCGCGAGGTGATGAACTTCGCGCTGCGCGAGATGCATCGCGTCGCTCCCGCCCCGGTTCCTGTGGTCGCGGTGCCGAGCGGCGCGCCGTTCGGCCGCATCGTGGTCGACACTGGCGGCTGCACTTTGTGCCTCGCTTGCGTCGGCGCCTGCCCGGTGAGCGCGCTCGGCGACGATCCGGACAAACCCAAGCTCAGCTTCGACGAGCAGCTCTGCGTGCAATGCGGACTCTGTGCCGCGACCTGCCCCGAGAAGGTGATCCGCCTCGAGCCGCGCCTGAATTTCGCCGCCTTCGGCGCGCCGGCGGTCGTGATCAAGGAAGAGGAGCCGTTCTGCTGCATCGCCTGCGGCAAGCCCTTCGGCACGAAGAGCACGATCGAACGCGTCGCCGGCCGCCTCGCCGGCAAGCACTGGATGTTCTCGGGCGAGAATGCGGGCCGGCTCGACGTGCTGAAGATGTGCGAGACCTGCCGCGTCGGCGCGATGACGGCGCAGAGCTTCGATCCCTACGGCGCGCCGGAGCGGCCCAGACTGCGCACCAGCGACGATTACCTGCGCGAGCGCGACGCAAACCGAAAGCGCAACAAGGAGTCGTGACGCACGTCGCTCACGGCGCGCGTGTCACACGGGCGAGCCATTCCACGAGCGCTGCGCGCTCCTCGGGATCGCCGATCACCTGCTCGGGCATCTTGGTGCCGGGCGTATAGGCCTGCGGCCCGATCTCGAATAGCCGCGCGATCGTCTCGGCGCTCCACACGATGTCCATCCGCTTCAACGGCTCGGAGAAGCGATAGCCGGGCAGCGAGGCGATGCGCCGGCCGAAGACGCCGTGCAATGTCGGCCCCGCGCGATTGCCGCCATCGGGGCCGACGGCATGGCAAGCCTCGCAGGCGCGGAAGACGCGCGCGCCGGATCGCGCTCGGCCAACAGCAGCAAGATTTCATTTTGCAATCGAGGGCCAGAGAGT
>JANNTF010000550.1:0-6778 GCA_031403455.1 Alphaproteobacteria bacterium
CCTTCGCGGCGCATCGTCTCGACGAGGACGCCGAGCTGCAGCTCGCCACGCCCGGAGACCTCGAACGCGTCGGCATCGGCCGTGGTGCGCACCCGAATCGCGACATTGCCCTCGGCCTCGCGCATCAACCGCTCGCGGATCACGCGGCTCTGCACCTTCTGCCCTTCGCGACCGGCAAGCGGCGAATCGTTGATGGAGAACGTCATTGCGAGAGTCGGCGGATCGACGGGCGTTGCCGGGATCGGCTCCTTCACGGAAGGATCGCAGAGCGAATCCGCGACCGTCGCTTTGGACAACCCTGCGATCGCGATCAGATCGCCCGCCTCGACCTCTTCGACCGGCACGCGCTCGAGCCCACGAAACGCAAGCAGCTTGGTCGCGCGCGCATCCTCGATCAGCACGCCATCGCGCGTCATGCCCTTGATCGGCATGTTGACCCGCGCGCGCCCGGTATGGACACGGCCGATCAGGACGCGACCGAGATAGGGATCGATGTCGAGCATCGAGACCAGCATCGAGAACGGCGCCTCCAGATCACGCTTGGGCGGCGGGACGTAGGAGACGATCAGGTCGAAGAGCGGATTGAGATTCTCGCGCGGATCGTCCAGCGACTTCACCGCCCAGCCGGCCCGCCCCGAGGCGAAGAGCGTCGGAAAGTCGAGCTGCTCCTCGGTCGCGCCGAGAATCGAGAACAGGTCGAAGACCTCGTTGTGGACGTCGATCGCCCGGGCGTCCTGACGATCGACCTTGTTGATGACGACGATCGGCCTGAGGCCGGCCGCGAGCGCCTTCATGACGACGAACTTAGTTTGTGGCATCGGCCCTTCGGCCGCATCGACCAGCACCACGCAACCATCGACCATCGACATGATGCGCTCGACCTCGCCGCCGAAATCGGCGTGACCCGGCGTATCGACGATGTTGAGTCGCACATCTTTCCAAGCCACCGATGTGCATTTGGCCAGGATGGTGATGCCGCGTTCACGTTCCAGATCGTTCGAGTCCATCGCGCGCTCGACCATTGTCTGGTTGACGCGGAACGTCCCGGCCTGACGGAGGAGTTGATCGACCAGCGTCGTCTTGCCGTGGTCGACATGCGCGATGATCGCGAGGTTGCGCAGGTTCATCGGCGGCCATGCCTTCCAGTAACGAGTGCAAAAAAACACGAGGACCGGACGCAGGCTGCTGTTGCAGCGCACCTGCGCCTGATCCTCGAAATGGCGGGGAACTTACCTGCAGTGCCGCCAGCCGCCAAGCGTTCCAACGCACCCGCTATGCTATTGATCGGAGCAGGAAAATACGGGGGTATGGCGTGTCCGAGCGAGATTGCCCGACTGCGCGTGCTGCGCCGCAACATGAACAATCCTCGCATATATCATGGCGATGCAAGATTTGCAAATCATTCTTACTTGCACAAATGACGAGGCTGAGCCAGATTTCCCGTGTCTTTGCGAGTGAATCGCAACTTGGAATTGGATCAGGAGAAACTGCCGTGAACATCGAATCCCGTCACCTTCGTCGCCGCATGCTGGTCACCGGCGGACTCGCCTCCCTGGCGCTGGCAGGCGGCGCCACGCGCGCGCGAAGCCAGGGCGCGGGGGTCCTCAATCTCTACTCGTCCCGGCACTACAACACCGATCAGGCGCTCTACGATCAATTCACCAAGCTCACGGGAATCCAGATCAACCGGATCGAGGCCGAACCGGATCCGCTGATCGAGCGGATGCGCGCCGAGGGTGCCAACAGTCCTGCTGACGTTTTCATCTCGGTCGATGCCGGAAGAATCGAGCGCGCGCGCCAGGCTGGTCTGCTGCAGCCGATCCGCTCCGCGGTACTCGAGCAGGCGGTGCCGGCGCATCTGCGCGACCCCGCGGGACACTGGTTCGGCTTCTCGAAACGTGCACGCGTGATCATGTACTCGCGCGAGCGCGCCAAAGCAGCAGATGTGCAGCGCTACGAGGACCTTGCCGATCCGAAACTCAAGGGCAAGGTCGCCATCCGGTCGTCGACCAATGTCTATAACCATTCGCTGACAGGCGCGATGCTCGCCAGCCAGGGCGAGGAGAAGACGGAGGCGTGGTGTCGTGGCCTGGTCGCGAATTTCGCGCGCGCACCGCGCGGCGGCGACAGCGATCAGATCAAGGCCGTCGCTGCGGGCGAGGCCGATTTCGCCGTCGCCAATACTTATTATCTCGTCAACCTCATGCGCTCGAAGAACGAGGCCGACCGCACGATCGGTGACAAGGTCGGCGTCGTGTTCCCGAACCAGGCCGATCGCGGCGCGCATATCAACGTCTCGGGCGGCGCCGTCACAACCAGCGCCAAGAACAAGGAAGCCGCGATCAAGTTCCTCGAGTATCTCGTTACGCCCGAGGCGCAGAACTACTTCGCGGACGGCAACTCGGAATACCCCGTCGTGCCGTCGGCGGTGACCGGCTCCAAGCTCGCCGAACTCGGCAGCTTCAAGGAAGACCAGCTCAACGCCCAGGTCTACGCCGCCAACAATGCGAAGGCCCTGCAGATCATGGATCGCGCCGGCTGGAAGTGAATGCCGGCGCGTTCAATGTCTTTCGCGATGGGAGAGCCACAGTCCGGCGATGACGGCAAACATTGCCGCCACCAGCGACAGGCTCGGTCGCTCGCCCAGCGCGATCACACCGAGCGCCGAGGCGGTGATCGGGCCGAGCGATAGAAAGACGGTCACGCGCGTCGGGCTGGCGTGGGTGAGCGCCCATAGCCAGAGCACGTAGCCCAATCCGCTCCCGGCGCCGATGAACAGGATCGCGGCCCAGCCGCCCGGCGTGAAGCGCGGTACCTGAGCGAAGAACCCTTCGCCTGCGGCCGCGATCGCCAGCACGCCCACGGACGCAAGCATCGCGAAGGCGCTCACCGGCAAGGTCGGGTAGCGGCTCAAATAGGGCCTGTAGAGCACGCTGCACAGCGCGCCGGACAACGCGCTGGCCAGAGCGACGCCGAGAACGGTCAATCCGACGCCAGCCATCTTGTCGGTCGTGAGCTCTTCGCGCCCGAGTAGCGCGGCGGTCGCCATGGTGAGCAACGGCATGGTCGCGAAGATCACGGCGGCGCGCGCCGCCGATATCGATTGCAGACCAAAATTCAACAACACGACGAGGATAGCGAATTGGCCGATACCGAGAAGGGCGATCGGCACCACGTCGGCCGCGGCGATTCGCCACTGCGGCCGCGTGAAGGCAAAAGCGCCGAGCAGGAACAGGAATCCGATGACGTAGCGCAGGAGCGCGAGTTCGATCGCGCCGGCCTGATCGACCACGAAGCGGGTCGCAACCATGGCAGCGCCGACCTGAATCCCCGTTGCGGCAGCCGCGAACGCGGCGCGCCGCTCCTCATGCGCGCGCATCGCCACGCGCCATTCGCAGATCGAGCTCCCAGAACTCGCCCACCAGCTTCTTGCCAAAGCTGGTGTGACGCTCGCTCTTCATCAGCACGAACCCCGCCTTCTCATAGATGCGCCGTGCGGCCGTGAGCACGTCGTTCGTCCATAGAGTCAGCTTGCGATAACCGAGCGCGCGCGCCGCTTCGATGCACGCCGCCACCAGACGATCGCCCAGGCCGAGGCCGCGCGCCGAGGGATCGACGATCAACATGCGCAGCTTCGCGACACGCGCCGATTGCCGGACCAGGAATACGCAGCCCACGATCTCGCCACTGCGTTCTGCGATCCAGGACCGCTCCGTCGCCGGATCGAAATCCCGGATGAACTTCGCCGCGATCTCGGCGACGAACGCCTCAAACTCGATGTCCCACCCATACTCTCGCGCATAGAGCGCGCCGTGCCGCGCGATCACCCATCCCATGTCGCCAGGCTTGTGCGGTCGCAGGATGATCTCGGTTCCGCGCTCGGGTGCGCCCAACGCCGCGCCGACCACGTCGACGCCCGCCAGCAGACGCGCGGATTGCGACGGCCCGAGTTCGCGCAGCACCGCGCCGATCTCCCGGCGCGAGCGGCTGTCGAGCATCGTGTATGCTTTGCGGCCCTTGGCGGTCAGCGTGAGCAACGAGCGGCGCGCATCCTCGGCGGATCGCCGACGCGTTACCAGACCGGCTCTGGCGAGCCGCGTGAGGATCCGGCTGAGATAGCCGCCATCCAGATCGAGCAGGCGGCCGAGCACGCCGGCCGTCGTCCGGTCCAGCTGCGCGAGTTCATAGAGAACGCGCGCTTCGGCCAGCGTGTAGGGGCTGTCGAGCAGACCCTCGCGCAGCACGCCGATCTTCTTCGTGTAGAACCGGTTGAAGCGCCGTACCGCCGCGACCGCCGCTTCGTGATCGTCCACCATGCAAACCTCCCGACCGCTGTCAGGCTCGGTCGAATGCTTGACGGAGTCAACGATCCATCAGGCACCGGCTCTGCCGCGCCGGATCATCCAGCTGAGCACGGCCACCGGAACCAGGCCGACGACGACGATCACCAGCGCCGCCGTCGATGCCTGCGCGAGACGTTCGTCCGACGCGAGTGCATAGACCCGTACCGCCAGCGTGTCGAAGTTGAACGGCCGAACCAACAAGGTCGCCGGCAACTCCTTCAGCACGTCGACGAAGACCAGGATCGCGGCCGTCAGCACCGAGCCGCGCATGATTGGCGCATGGATGCGGGCGAGCACGTGGCGCGGCATGGCGCCGAGCGTGCGCGCCGCATCGTCCATGCTTGGCGTGATCCGACCCAGCCCGGCATCGATCGCACTGACGCCGACCGACAGGAAGCGCACGACATAGGCGAAGAGCAGCGCAACGATCGACCCGCTCAAGAGCAAGCCCGTCGATATCCCGAAGCTCGCCCGCATCCATGCATCCAGCTGATTATCGAAGTAGCCGAGCCAGATCACGATGCCGACCGCGATCACCGTGCCCGGAACCGCATACCCCATGGTCGCCAGACGGATCGCGGCCCGGGTCCAGCGATCGCGAGCCCGGCGTAGGCCGTAGCCGAGCACGAGCGCAGCCATGACCGTCAGCGCTGCGGCGAGGACGGCAAGGCTCAGGCTGTTGCCCGCCAACCGCGCGAAAGCGAGGCCGGTGATGTCGTCCCCTGCCTTCAGATGCAAGGACAGCATGATCAGCGCCGGCAGCACGAATCCGAACAGCACGGGCAGCGCGCAAACTAGAAGCGCCGCGCCGGCGCGCCAGCCGCGCAGCGGCAGCGGCGTGATCCGCCGGTAGCGCCGCGAGGTGAGATCCACGCGCGCCATGCCGCGCGACGCGCGCTCCAGCGCCAGCAGCCCGAGCACGACGACCAGCAGACCGCTCGCGAGCTGCGCGGCGGCGACGCGATCACCCATCCCGAACCATGTCCGGTAGATCGCTGTCGTGAAGGTCTGAACGCCGAAATATTGGACCGTACCGAAATCGGCCAGGGCTTCCATCAGGGCGAGCGCGACGCCCGACGCGACGGCCGGCCGCGCGAGCGGTAGCGCCACGCGCCCAAAGCTGCGCCACGGGCTCGACCCGAGCACGCGGCTCGCCTCGAGAACGCAGATGGATTGCTCGAGAAACGCCGCGCGCGCCAGAAGGTAGACGTAAGGGTAGAGCACGAGCGTGAACATCGCGCCGACGCCGCCGACCCCGTGCAAGTCGGGAAACCAGTAATCGCCGCGCCGCCAGCCGAACAAGGCGCGCAGTCCCGACTGCAACAACCCGGCGAAAGCCAGGAAGTCCGCATAGGCGTAGCCGATGATGTAGGCGGGCATCGCGAGCGGGAGGAGCAGCGCCCATTCGAGCAGCCGTGATCCCGGGAACCGGCACATCGTCACGAGCCAGGACGTCGCGACGCCGATCGCAGCCGTCGCGATGCCCACGATCAGGACGAGGACCAGGGTGTTGAACAGTATTTCCGGCAGGATCGTCGACGCGAGATGCGCCAGAGCGCCGCTGCTTGGCGCCGCGAGATTCGCGAGCACCCCGATCAGCGGCGCGGCAACGAACGCTGTGATCAGCCAGCAGCCGACCCGCCAGGATGTCAGACCGCGAGCCCACGAGCGCTGCAGGAAAGAGGATGGCGCGATGGCCATGAGCGGCGCGGCTCAGATGATCCGGCTGCGGATCGTCGACGTCGCGATCTCCGTCACGATCACCACGGCGAAGATCACCAGCAGGCACAGCCCGACCTGATCCCAATAGAGATTGTTGAGCCCGGTATCGAGCGCGACGCCGATACCGCCGCCGCCGACCAGACCGAGCACGGCGGATTCCCGCACATTGATGTCCCAGCGAAACAGCGCGACCGACCAGAAGCTCGGCTCGATCTGCGGCCAATAGCCCTTGAGCAGAATCGAACCAGCCGGCGCACCGGCGGCGGTCAGCGCCTCGATTGGCCCGATCGGCGCTTCCTCCAGCGCCTCGGCAAGCAGCTTGCCGACGAAGCCGATGGAACGAAATGCGATGGCCAGTGTTCCCGCCAGCGCTCCGGGACCGAAGACCGCGACGAACAGCAACGCCCAGATCAGCGAGTTGACGGACCGCGACGAGACCAGGATGAACTTCGCGACCAGGTTGAGGCCCGGCGAGCGCGTCACGTTGCGTGCGGCAAGCAGCGCCACGGGGATCGCGAGCACCAGCGCGATCAGCGTCCCCAAAGTAGCCGTGTGGAAAGTCTCGACCAGGGACTCGGCCACCATCTTGTGCCAGAACGACCAGTCGATGGGCCACATCCGACGGAACAGATCGGCGGCCTGTTCGGGCGCGTCGTAGAGAAACTCCGGGATCACCTCGATCGTGCGGACCGACCACACGATCGCGATCATGC
>JANNTF010000551.1:0-1308 GCA_031403455.1 Alphaproteobacteria bacterium
CGCCGCTGCGCTTCACCTGGGCGAGCAGATCCTCGTCCTCGATGGCGCGCAGCACCGCGAGCGCGCCGGCGCAGGCGACGAGATGGCTCATATACGTATGGCCATGGGCGAGCATGCCCGAGCCGCGCGCGATCGGCTCGATGACGGATTCGCGCGCCATCACCGCGCCGATCGGCTGATAGCCCGCACCCAGCCCCTTGGCGATGGTGATGATATCGGGCGTCACGCCTTCGCGCGCGATGGCGAACATGTCGCCGCAGCGGCCCATGCCGCACATCACCTCGTCGGCGATGAACAGCACGCCGTAGCGGTCGCAGATCTCACGGATGCGCCGGAAATAGCCGGGGACCGGCGGTACGCAGCCGATCGTGGCGCCGACGACCGGCTCCGCGACGAATGCAGCGACGGTCTCGGGCCCGAGCGTCTCGATCGCGGCCGCGAGTTCATCCGCCACGCGCAGACCATAGGCTTCGAGCGTCTCGCCGGCGCCGCGGAAGCGATAGTCGAAGCACGGCGCGATCTGCGTCGTCTCCATCAGCATCGCCTTGTAGGGCGCGCGGCGCCCGTCATGGCCGCCGATCGCAAGCGCGCCCAACGAATTGCCGTGATAGCTCATGCGGCGTGAGACGAAGCGCACGCGCTTCATCTCGCCCTTCTCGACGAAATGCTGGCGCGCCAGCTTGAGCGCGGACTCCATCGCCTCGGAGCCGCTGCCCACGAAGGCGACGCGGCCGCGCCCGAAGCCTGGTGGCGCACGATCGACGAGGAGCTGCGCCAGCGCCTCCGTCGGTTCGTTGGTGAAGAACGAGGTATGCGCGAAGGCCAGACGTTCGACCTGGTCGCGGATGGCGGCAATCACGCGCGGATGGCTATGGCCGAGGCACGAGACGGCGGCGCCGCCCGAAGCGTCGAGATAGCGTCGCCCCTGGGCGTCGATGAGGTAGCAGCCCTCGCCGCGGATGATGGTCGGCGGCGTGCGGTTGAGATTGCGATGGAGAACAGCGCTCATGGGTCCACCGTCGAGTTAAACACTGTTTGATATACAAAACACAGAATCGTATAAGCGACAAGGCTCGCGATCGCGGGCATCCGCGGCGATGAGGGAGGCAGGCAATGCGGCCGTTCGAGGGGCTCACGATCCTCGACCTCACGCATGTCCTCGCCGGGCCGTTCTGCAGCTATCAGCTCGCGCTGCTCGGCGCGGCGACGATCAAGATCGAGCCGCCGGGCGAACCGGATTGCGTGCGCGGCCGCGGGCCCGACGACGCGCTCAACGCCGCGCTGATGGGGATCAACTTCCTCACCCAG
>JANNTF010000552.1:0-6084 GCA_031403455.1 Alphaproteobacteria bacterium
GTCATGTGACCCATCTGGATCACCACCTCGTCGCGCATGCCGCTCGCATCGGGAAGCTGCTCGATTTTGGCGAGGTCCGCGCCGGTCATCGCGCCGGCGATCGCGAGGGTGATGCCCGAGGCCGCGGAGGCGGTGACGAAGCCGGCCTCCGCGCCGGTCGCCGCGGCGATGGCGCGGCTCGCCTTGCGATGCAGATCGTTGATCTCCACGAATTCCGGCATCAGCTCGGTCGCCGCGCGGATCGCCTCGGGCACCACGATCGATGCCCCGAGATGCGTCATCGTGCCGGAGACGTTGATCACGGGGCGGAGCCCCATGCGCTGACGGATGTCGGAACGGCTGGTGTCCTGCGGCGCCATGGACTCGTCCTCAGTGGTGCTTCATCTCGATGCGGGCGAGAAACGTCTTGAGCCGCTCATGGCTGGGGTTGGCGAGCACATCGCGCGGCGCGCCGTCGACGACGATCTTCGCCGCATCCATGAACACGACGCGCGAGCCGACATCGCGCGCGAAGGTCATCTCGTGCGTGACCACGATCATCGTCATGCCGTCGCGCGCCAGCTGCTGCACCGCCGAGAGCACCTCGCCGACCAGTTCGGGATCGAGAGCCGAGGTGATCTCGTCGAGCAGCAGGACCTTCGGCTCCATCGCCACGGCGCGCGCGATTCCGACGCGCTGCTGCTGGCCGCCGGAGAGCTGGTGGGGCAGGCTCGCCAGCTTCTCGCCGAGTCCGACGCGATGGAGCCAATGCTCGGCGCGCGACTTCGCCTCCGCCTTCCCGAGGCCACGCACTTTGACGAGGCCGAGCATCACGTTCTCGAGCGCGGTCAGATGCGGAAACAGATTGAAGAGCTGGAACACCATGCCGATGTCGGCGCGGATCTTCGCCAGCTCGCTTTCGCTGCGCGGCCGCCGACGCCCGCCGGGCGGGCCGTCATAGCCGACCTCCACGCCATCGACCTTGATCGAGCCGTCGTCGTAGGTCTCCAGCAGGTTGATGCAGCGCAGCAGCGTCGTCTTGCCGCTGCCCGAGGGGCCGATGACGACGGCGGTTTCGCCCTTGGTGATGTCGATGTCGACGCCATCGAGCACGCGCGTCGTACCGAAGGATTTCCGCAAGCCGCGGATCTGGACCAGCGCGTCGCTCATGTCACTCCCGGATATAGGCGTAGCGCGTCTCGAGCCGCCGGCTCGCGACGCTGAGGCTGTAGTTGATGAGGAAATACATGAAGGCCGCCAGCACATAGACGGGCATCGGCTCGTAGGTGCGGCCGATCACCTGCTGCGAGGCCAGCATCAGATCGACGATGCCGACCAGCGAGACCAGCGACGAGCCCTTGACGGCTTCGGTCACGGAGTTGACCCAGGGCGGCAGAAAGCGGCGCAAGCCTTGCGGCAGGATCACGTAGGCGAGGCGCTGCGCGAAGGTCAGGCCGATCGCCTTGGCGGCGTCGGTCTGCCCCGCCGCGATCGATTGCAGCGCGCCGCGCACGATCTCGCCGACATGCGCGGTCTTGAACGCCGACAGCGCCATGACAGCCGCGGGCAGCGGGTTCACATTCACGCCCGCGAACGGCATCAGGTAATAGACGGAGAAGATCAGGACGAGCAGCGGCGTACCGCGCAGGATGTCCGAATAGACGCGCAGCAGGAAGCGCAGCCAACGCGGGCCGTAGGTGAAGCCGATGCCCATGAGCACGCCGGCGACCAGCGACAGCGCGACGACCATCGCCGAGACATAGAGCGTCACCATCAGGCCTTGCCACAGGAAGGGCAGAGTCTTGAGTGCGAACTCGATCATCGCTGCCGGTTCAGCGAGAAGCGCCGCTCCACCTGCCGCAACGCGACGAGGATCAGGTACCCGGTCACGAGGTACATCGGCCACACCACGAGCCAGACCTCGACCTGCCGGAACGTGTTGGTCTTGATCCAGTTCGCGCCGTAGAGCAGTTCGGGCACCGCGATCACCGAAGCGAGCGAGGTGTCCTTGAACAGCGAGATCAGGACGTTCGACAGCGACGGCAGCACGATGCGCAGCATGATCGGCAGGCGGACGGAGATGAAACGCTGCCAGGGCGTCAGGCCGATCGCCTTGCTGGCATCGATCACGCCTTTGGGAATGGCGTCGAGCCCGGCGCGGAACACCTCGACGAGATAGGCGCCCGAGTAGACGGCGAGCGTCGCGACGAAGCTCTCCGTCGCGTCATAGGCAAAGCCGCCGATCGACGGGACGCCGTAGAAGATCAGGTAGATCAGCAACAGCAGCGGCACGTTGCGCACGAACTCGACATAGGCCGTGACGCAGCTGCGCACGATGCGCCCGCCACCGGAATGCGCGAGCGCGAGCGCCAGGCCGATCACGCAGCCGATCAGGATCGAGACGAAGGCGAGCTCGATCGACAGCGCCAAGCCCCACCAGAGCTTGTCCGCGTATTTCCAGACGAAGTTGAAATTGAGATGGTAGTCCACGGGTTCTCACGCATCGCTGCGATTCACCACCCCGCGTGTGCTGCGCGCACGCTGCCCCTCCTCGAGATGAGGAGGGGCGACGAAGGTGATTTTTTGTCGTCCCTCCTCACCTTGAGGAGGGACAGGCCGCGAAGCGGCCGGGGTGGTGAGTCGCGGCGCCTCAGATCACCGGGAACCCGGGCACGCGGCGTGGCGGCTGCGTGCCGAAGAACTCCTCGAATGCCTTGTCGTAGAGATCGGTCTGGTGGCCGTGCATGTTGACGTTCAGGCAGGTGTCGACGAAGCGCAGCCAGTCGAGATCGCCTTGGCGCATCGCCGCCGAATAGAGCTGCGTGTCGTAGTGGAAGCCCGAGTCGAGATACTTGTCGGGGTTGCGCTTCACCAGCCAGCCGACCGTCGAGAGATCGACCACGGCGGCATCGGCGCGGCCGGATTCGAGCGCCAGGATCGCGTTGGCCTGGGTGTCGAGCTGCAGCACCTGCGCCTGCGGCAGGGCCTTCTTCACCAGGATGTCGGCATCGACATTCTGCAGCACCGAGGCGCGCGCGTTGCGCCCGGCGTCGATCAGCTCCTTGTGCGACTTGAGCTTGCCCTTGGCCGAGGTCAGCAGCGCCACGCCTTCGACGTAATAGGGCCTGGAGAAATTGACGAGCTGGGCGCGCGCCGGCGAGACCGTCATGAACTGGACGACGATGTCGACCTTGCCGGTCGTGATGTTCGGGATGCGCGCCGCCGGCTCCTGCTTCACGAACTCGACCTTGTTGACGTCGTCGAACAGGCCGCGCGCGAGGATGCGCGAGACCGCGATGTCCATGCCGGTGAGCTGACCCTTGTCGTCCTCGAAATGCCAGGGCGCATTGGTCGAGCCCGTGCCGACGATCAGCTTGCCGCGGTTGAGCACCGTGCGCAGCGTGCTGCCGGCGGGCGCCTGGGCGGCGGCCTTCTCGGCGCTCATCATCGTGGCGCCGGCCGCGACGCCAGCGGCGACCACGCCCGAAAGCCTCAGGAAATCGCGCCGCGCCGCGGCGTCGGAGTCATGTCGATCCGTCATGTGTGTCCCCATTTCTTGCGCAGCCTCTGCCGCGCGCCACAAGAGCCGGCATCATGCGCGGGCCGCCGCCGACGGGCAAGGCGTTCACGCCTTGGCCAGCGCCGCCAGAATGCGCTGCGTGCTCCAGACCTGACCGAAGACCCGCGCAAAGCCGCTCAGCGCCGCGCGGTGATGCCGGTCGAAGAACGTCGCCGAAGCGTCCTCGGCGATGATCACGTTGAAGCCGCGATCCGCCGCGTCGCGCGACGTGGTCTCGACGCACATGTCCGTCGCCATGCCGGCGACGACGAGCGTCTCGATGCCCATGTTGCGCAGCAGCCACTCGATGCCGGTCGAGTTGAAGGCGCTCGATGTGTTCTTGTCGATGACCAGCTCGTCGTCGCGCGGCGCCAGCGCCGCGATCACCGCGTGCTCGAAAGTACCGCGATGCCAGAGCGTGGGCGTATTGGTCGTCGTCACCGAGTCGCCGTCGCGCCGCCGCCGGCGCGCGATCATGTCGCTGCCATCGACGAGCAACGGCCCATGCCGGGTGAACGTGACGCGGCGTCGCGCGGCGCGAAATCCCTGCAGCAGGCGCTGGGCGTTGGGGATCGCGGTCTCAGTGAGGCGCGGCACGTAGTAGGACGCGATGTCCGGGTAGCGCAGCGTCAGCATCTGCGCGACCCCGGCATCGGGATTGCAGCCGTAGTTCTGCATGTCGATGATCACCAGTGCGGCGCGCGACCAGTCGACCTCGAAGCTCGGCCACGGCATGTGCCATTCGGCGAAACTCTCGGGCGAGTCGATCGGCGGGGTATCGGTCATGACATGTCCTTCGCTTCCACGGAATCGCGCATCTCGCGCCGCCGTCGCATGACGAGCGCGAGCACGACGAGCGAGGCGACGGCCGTGAGCATGATCGCCTGCCGCAGGCCGATCGCGTCGGCCAGCAACCCGACGCCGATCCCGCCGAGCGCGGCGCCGCTGTTGAGGACGATGCCGAAGATGCTCATGACCCGGCCACGAAGATCCTCGGTTGCGGAGAGTTGGATCATCGTCTGGATGCCCGCGGCGCGCACCGTCATGCCGCCGCCGATCAAGGCGGCCAAAGGCAGGGCGATGAGCAGTGTCGGCGCCATCGCGAAGGCGAGCATGGCGATGCCCAGCACGATCATCGAGACGAGCACGATGCCGAGCAGCCCCGGGCCCGCCTTGCGCGCCGCGAGGTAGAGGCCCGATGCGATCGCGCCCGCCCCGACCGCGCTCGTGAGCAGCGACACGGCGTCGATGCCGGCATTGAGATCGCCGCCGGCGAAGGCCGGCAGCATGTCGAGGATCGGTCGCGTCGCGAAGGTGAAGGCGAGATGCAGGACCAGCAGCGGCGCGATGGCGGGGTGGCGCATGCAAAACCCCAGGGCCGTCGTGATCGCGCGCAGTACCGGCTCCGATGACGGGCGCGCCGGGTTGCGGATGCGCGGCAGGATCACCGCGAAGACGACGAGATTGACCGCGAAGAGCAGCGCGACCACCGCGAAGCAGACGATCATGCCGAAGAACACCATCACGAGTCCGGCCAGCGCGGGGCCGATGAGCTGCGCGACGTTGAACACGACCGAGTTGAGCGCGATCGCGGCGCCCAGCTGATGGCGCGGCACGAGCTCGTTCACCACCGTCTTCGACGAGGCCTGGGACAGACCGACCGCGACGCCGACCATCAGTATCAACGCGACCAGGATCGGCAGGTTGAGTCCGCCGACCGCGAGGAGAACGGCGACCAGCACCGCCTTGGCGACCGTCACGGTCTGTGCGGCAAGCACGATGTGCCCGCGCGACAGCCGATCCGCGAGCACGCCACCGAACAGCCCGAGCACCATCGTGGGGGCGAATTTGAGGAAGCTCACGGCGCCGAGCCAGGCCGCGGACTGCGTGAGCTCCCAGACCAGCCAACCCAGGGCGAGACGTTGCATCCACAGCGCGATCGTGTCGGCGGCCTGGCCGAGCAGATACCAGCTATACGGCGCGGTCGTCGCCACATCGACGAGGCGACGCCAGCCATAGCCGGTCGGAGTCGCTGTCGAAACCTGCTGTGTCATGTGCCTGCGGCCATCGGCCCGTCGGGATCGCTCACTCCTCGGAATCCTCGTCGTCATTGCCGTTCTGTGGTTTGCGTTCTGCGCTCACCAGCGTTGCAAGCCGCGTAGAGCGTTCGATCAGCGCATCGAGAGGCTGCGCTTTCACGAGACGAAACTGCGGCGGAAACAGGCTGGTGGAGTAGCTCTCGGTCGCGAAGTGCCCGGACCGATCATGCGCGCTGAGCATGCCGTAGCCGATGATGCTCGCCAGCGCCGTCACCGCGATACTCGCGAAGAAGCGCGGCCGCGCGGGGTTCGAATGGGTGAGATGGAGGAACAGTGCCGTCGCGACGATCAGGCCGATGGCGACATAGCCGTAGCGCGTGAGGCCGGGCAGGGCGAGGGCGTAGGAGACGATCTGGCTGAGCGTCTCCCAGGCCGAGAACGCGGAACCAGGCGCCCCGACGATGATGCTGCCGCGTGAGCTTGGCGAGCCGATTTCCTGGATCAGAT
>JANNTF010000553.1:0-3781 GCA_031403455.1 Alphaproteobacteria bacterium
CGTCACGGTCAGCGGCAAGAATCAGGTCACCATCAAGCTCGTCCGGGCGAATGCAGGCCTGCCGAGCATCCTGACCAACCGCGTCGGCCTGATCGTCTCGCCGAAGTCGATCCAGGACAAGGGCGGCAACGTCGACCGCACGCCGGTCGGCACCGGCCCCTTCAAGTTCGTCAGCTGGCAGGACAACAACAACATTATCCTGAACCGCAACGAAACTTACTGGCGGCCGGGCCTGCCCTACCTCGACGGCATCACCTTCCGCATCATCCCCGACGCCGCGCTGCGGGCCTTGGCGCTGGAGACCGGTGCGGCCCATGCCTCGCAATTCGATGCGGTCGAGCCGGTCGAGGTGCAACGCCTCGCAGCACTGCCGAGCCTGACGATGACGACGAGGGGCTACGAGTTCGTCTCGCCGATCATGTGGATCGACATCAACAACCGACGCGCGCCGCTCAACGACAAGCGCGTGCGCCAGGCGATGATGCACGCCATCGACCGCGATTTTATCCTGAAGAACCTGTTCTTCGGCATGGGCAAGGTCGCGACCGGGCCGATCGCTTCGACCACCCGCTTCTACGACCCCAACGTGGCCAGATATCCGTTCGATCCGAAGAAGGCCGAGGAATTGCTGGAAGCGGCCGGCCACAAGAAGGGCGCCGACGGCGTGCGCTTGAAGGTGAAGGGCATGATCTTGCCCTATGGCGAGGTGTGGCAGCGCCTGGCCGAATACACCCGCCAAACCTTCAAGAATGTCGGCATTCAGCTCACGCTCGAGAGTACCGACGTCGCCGGCTTCTGGAAGAAATCGACCGAAGACGACTATGAGATCACCTGGAACTTTCTCTCGCAATTCGCCGATCCCGCCCTCGGTGTGTCACGCGCCTACATCTCGACCAATATCCGCAGAGGCGTGCCCTCGACCAATATCGGCGGCTACGCCAATCCGAGGGTCGACGAGCTGTTCGAGCAAGGGGCCAGGGCGGTCAAGGACGAGGACCGCCAGAAGGCCTATTCGGAGGTGCAGAAGCTCCTGGTCGACGAGGTGCCGGTCGCCTGGATCCTCGAGATGGCGTGGCCGAACTTCGTCAACAAGAAATTCCACGACGTCATCACCAGCGGCATCGGCCCATCCGAGAGCTACGACCGGGTGTGGATGGAGGGTTGAACCGAAACCAATGTCCGGAGTTGCGAAGAGGGGCGCCATGGCGGGCGCCCCCGCTCCGGTCGGCGACCTGAAGCCGTCAGGCGAAACGGGTTGAGTTCAAACACGGCACGACGAGGGAATGCAGCATGCGCTGGGATGATTTCCGCCGCTCGACGAACGTGGAGGACCGCCGTGGTCAGCCGGGCGGTGGCGGCGGCATGCAGATGGGCGGGCGCGGCGGCCTCGGCATCGGCGCGATGCTCGTGCTCGGCCTCATCGGCTGGGCGCTCGGGATAGATCCGCGAGTCCTGATCGGCGGCGCCGAGATGCTCACGGGCAACGGCCCGATGACGCAGCAAGCGGCGCCGCCGGGCCGCACCGGTGCGCCGGAAGACAAGATCGGCCAGTTCGCCGCCACGGTGCTGGCGCAGACCGAAGACGTCTGGACCGCGATTCTGCCGCGCCAGGCGAATATCCGCTACGAGCCGCCGAACCTCGTCCTGTTCTCCGGCAACACGCAATCCGGTTGCGGCTTCGCGCAGGCGCAGATGGGACCCTTCTACTGCCCCGCGGACCGCAAGCTCTATATCGACCTGCAATTCTTCCAGCAGATGCAGCAGCAGTTGCGCGCCGGCGGCGATTTCGCCTTCGCCTATGTGATCGCGCACGAAGTCGGGCACCACATCGAGAATCTCATGGGCATCCTGCCGAAGGTGCAGCAGATGCAGCGCCAGGCGACCGAGCCCGACGCCAATGCGTTGTCGGTGCGCGTCGAGCTGATGGCCGATTGCCTGGCCGGCGTCTGGGCCCATCACGCCGAGCGGAATTGGAAGGTCCTCGAGCAGGGCGACATCGAGGAAGGCCTCAACGCCGCCGCCGCCGTCGGCGACGACCGCTTGCAGAAATCGGGACGCGGCTATGCCGTGCCGGACAGCTTCACGCATGGCTCGTCGGAGCAGCGCGTGCGCTGGTTCACGGCTGGGCTCAAAGGCGGCGAAGTGGGAAACTGCAACACGTTCCAGGCCCAGCGCCTGTAGCGACGGGAACCACCGGAGGACAGCGTGGCGACGATCATGGACACGGCGACGACGACCGGCGTATCGCCGCTCGGCACCCATCTCGGCGGCGAGCTGCACGGCGTCGACCTGTCGCAGCCGATGACGTTGGCGACTCTGGCCACTATCCGCGCCGCGTTTCGCGCCCATCCCGTGCTGGTGATGCGCGGCCAGCAGATGAAGCCGGAGAATCTGATCGCGATCGGCGACGCGCTGGGCTTCATCGAACCGCATTCGATCCTGCAATACCGCCACCCGCAATTCGAGCAGCTCTCCTACGTCACCAATGTGAAGCCCGACGGCACGGTCGACGAATACGGCCAGAACAAGCGCGCCGTCGACTGGCACATCGACGGCACGTTCAAGGCCAAGCCGGATTGCATCACCTTCCTCTATTCGATCGCCGCCCCGACGATCGGTGGGCGCACGCAATTCACCAGCATGTACGCCGCCTACGACGCGCTCTCGCCCGACATGAAGACGCGCATCGCCGATCTCGAATGCTTCCACAAGCGTGGGCTGGGCTGGCGCTGCACGGCGCCGCCGCCGCCGCTCACCGCGGCGCAGGTCGCGAGCGGCGAGTTCGAAGGCAATGTCCATCCGCTGGTCATCACCCATCCCGAGAGCGGGCGGAAGTCGATCTATATCGGCCCGACGCACACCTGCCACGTCGTCGGCATGGCGCGCGAAGACAGCGACCGCCTGCTCGACGAACTCTACGAGACCGCCATCCGCCCGGAATTCCAGTATCACCACGAATGGCATGCCGGAGATCTCGTGATGTGGGACCAGCGCGCCACCATGCACCGCGCCGGCGGCGGCACTCCGCGCGACCAGAAACGCATCATGCTCCGCGCGATGGTGGTGTCGCAGCTGCGCGCGGATGCCTAGGAGTGCGTTCGCGAATGCGCGTGCACGATCGAGACCGGAAGCGCACGCCTATGCTCGAAAATGACACGCGACCCAATGTCCGGGCGCGGCTTCCTTCAATGGCGGCTCCGCCTCAGCGCAGCGTGCCTGGGCAATCGGACAGCGGGTGCGGAACCGACAACCGCTCGGCGGATTGAGCGGGCTCGGGACATCGCCGACGAGCGTGACGCGGCGCTTGCGCGCCTTTGGCGAAGTTGCAGGCACGGCCGATAGCAGCGCTTCGCTGTAGGGGTGCACGGTATTGGCGAAGAATTCCACCGTCGGCGCCATTTCGACGATCTTGCCGAGATACATCACCGCAACGACGTCGCTGACATACTCGACCACTGCGAGGTCATGGGCGATCAGGATGTAGGTCAGATCGCGCGCCTGCTGCAGCTGCATCAGTAGATTGATGATCTGCGAGCGGATCGACACGTCCAATGCGGAAACCGGCTCATCGCATACGATCAGCTTGGGGTTCAGCGCCAGTGCGCGGGCTATTCCCAGTCTCTGCCGTTGTCCGCCGGAAAATTCGTGCGGATATCGGACCATCGAGTCGGCCGGAAGGTTCACGGCGTCGAGCATCGCAGCGACGCGATCGCGGAGCGCCTGGCCGCTGCTCAGCCCATGGATCCGCAGGGGTTCGCCGATCAGCTGCTCGACGCTCTTG
>JANNTF010000554.1:0-2133 GCA_031403455.1 Alphaproteobacteria bacterium
CCGCTCGGCGACGCCGCGCTGCTGCAGACGCTGACAGCACGGTCGCGGCCGCGAACAGAATTCCCCAGTCGACGCCTTCGACGGTGCTGAGGATCTCGCTGATCACGAGCGGCGTGGTCTTGGCGGCGCGCGTGGTGAACACCAGCGCGAAGACGTATTCGTTCCAGGCGAAGACGACCACAAACACGGCGGCGGCGAGGATGCCGTTGGCGGCCAGCGGCAGGATGATGCGGCCGAGGATCTGCGGCAGCGTCGCGCCGTCGACGCGCGCGGCCTCCTCGAGCTCGCGCGGGATCTTCTCGATGAACGCTTTCATGATCCAGGTGCTGAGGCTGACGAAGAAGGCGGCGTAGAGCGCGATCAGCAGGATATGCGTGTCGTTGATGCGCAGCGCGTTGACGACCGGGAACAGCGGCAGGGTGACGATGATCGGCGGCAGCATGCGCATCACGATCATGCCGAAGGCGCTGGCCGTGAGCCAGCGATCGTGAAACCGCGCATAGACATAGCCGGCCAGGGTCGAGCACGCGACGCAGAGCAGGCTCGCGCCGATCGTCACGATCAGGCTGTTGCGCATATTGGTGAAGAAGTCCGGCCACACCTGCCAGAGCCGGACATAGTGTTCGAAAGTCGGCGCGAAGATCAGGCTCGGCGGCGTCGAGAAGATCTCGCGCCCCGGCTTCAGCGAGGAGAGCACGACGAGCAGGATCGGGAAGCCCGACCACAGGATCGCGAGCGCGATCAGCAGCAGCCGCCCGATACGTGCGGCGGGCCTAGCCGGCGGCATGGCCGAACATCCGCCGATGCATCTGGTGCAGATAGGGCAGCGCGATCAGCAGCGAGATCACGAGCATCGCGACGCCGGTCGCCGAGGCGGCGCCGAACTCGTGATACTTGAATGCTTGCCGATAGAGATAGACGGCGAGCACTTCGGTGAGTCGCGCCGGCCCGCCCTCGGTCAGCAGCCAGACCTCGCCGAAGACGCGCATCGCGACGATGTAGCGAAACATCATCGCGATCAGCAGCGCCGGCAGGATCAGACGCAGCTTCACGTACCAGAAACTCTGCCACGACGACGCGCCGTCGACGGTCGCGGCTTCCACGAGTTCGGTCGGGATCGTGGTGACGGCGGCATAGAGGATCAGGAAGGTGAAGGGCACGTGGTGCCAGATGCTGAGTAGCGACACCACGAACAGCGCATCGACGGGATCCGCGGACCAGTCGATCTGCCCGAGGCCGAGCGACAGCAGCGCGTAGTTGATCATCCCGACATCGGGCTCGAGCATGAAGCGCCACATCACGACGGCCGATACTTCGGTGATCGCATAGGGCGCCAGCAGGATCGAGATCACGATGCGCTTGCCCGGCACCGGGCCGGCCATCAGCAAGGCGAGGCCGAGGCCGAGCAGCAGCTCGCCATAGACTACCGCGTTGGTGACCACGAACGTGTTCCAGAAGGCGCGCCAGAATGCGACGTCGCTCAGGATCGTGACGTAGTTCGCGATGCCGACGAAGCGTGGCGGCCGGCCATACGTCCAGCTCTGCAGGCTGATCCACACGACGTAGAGCGCGGGGCCGAGGATGAACGCCAGCAGCAATGCTTGCGCCGGCGCCACCATCAACCAATGCACGGGTCGCAGTCGGTACATGCCCCGCGTTGCGCCTTCAGGTCTTGGGCAGCAGCGGCTCGATGCGCGCCTTCACGTTCTTCATCGCCTGCAGCGGCTCGGCCTGGCCGAGCATCGCCTTCTGCAGCTCCTCCATGTAGATGTCCATCGCCTTGGCCACGTGCTCGAAGCCGGGCAACACGAGGCGCGCGTCGGCCAGCGCGCGCTTCTCCGCCTCCGAATACGGCGCGAGCTTGCGCACTTCGGGATCGTCATAGGCCGAGGGTCGCACCGGCCCGTTGCCATTGGCCGCCGCGCGGATCGTATTGCGCGGCGACGACAGCTCCTTGATCAGCGACCAGGAGAGTTCCTTGTTGCGCGCATTGCTCGGGATCGCCATCGCCCACACCGAGGTCTTGGCCGGTGCTGCGGCGGTCGATCCCGACATCGGGAAATTCGCGACCGCGATCTCGCCGGGAAACTTGCTCAGCTTCGGGTCGTTGTAGTTCACGAAGCGGCCGAAGGG
>JANNTF010000555.1:0-1069 GCA_031403455.1 Alphaproteobacteria bacterium
GGCGCTGGGAATCGTCCTGGTCTCGGTGCTCGTCGTGCGGTCGATCAATCGCCCACTGCGCGCGCTCGCCCAAGCCGCCGACCGCGTTGGCCGTGACCAGAAATCGAGGCCCGTGAGCGAGGATGGACCGCGCGAGGTGCGGCACGCCGCGCGCGCCTTCAACGACATGCAGTCACGGATCACCCGGCTGATCACGGATCGCACGCAGGCGCTGGCAGCCGTCTCCCATGATCTGAAGACGCCAATCACGCGGCTGCGGCTGCGCGCCGGACTGATCGACGATGCCGAGATGCAGGCGAAGATCGACGCGGATCTCGACGAGATGGAAGGGATGATCGACTCCACCCTCGCCTATCTTCGCGGCGAGACCGATAGCGAGGCGCCGCGCGCTGTCGATCTGGTGGCGACGCTTTCGACGCTGTGCAACGCCGCGGCGGATGCCGGCGCCGATGTCCGCTACGACGGTCCGGCGCATGCACGACTCGTCGGCCGTCCACTGGCGCTGAAGCGGGCGATCGGCAATCTGATCGACAACGCCGTCACCTACGGCCACCGCGCGCGTGTATCGCTGCGCATCGACTCCGCCGCGCTCCAGATCGTGATCGACGACGACGGCCCAGGCATCCCCGAAGCCGAGCAGGCGCGCGTGCTCGAACCATTCTATCGGCTCGACGGGTCGCGCAGCCGCAAGACCGGCGGTTCGGGACTGGGTCTGACCATCGCCAGGCAGGTGATTGACGCGCATGGTGGCACGCTCGCCCTCGCTAATCGCGCGGAGGGCGGGCTGCGCGTAGCGATTAGCCTGCCGCTCGAACATATCGTCGCAGCGCCGCACGCGAGCACTAAACCAGGCCGCCCCGTCGAAGCGTGAGCCGCCGTGTCAGCATTTCTTATCGGCAGCCATCAATGCTTTCGAATACCTCTGATCCCGGGGCGGGCCTAAGGTCACGCAGCATTTGGGGTGCAACGGGGGCGGCGTGCGCTATTCGGTCGGGGTCGATATCGGGGGGACGTTCACGGATGTCGTGCTGCTGGGCGAGGATGGCTCGGTGCGGACGCACAAGATTTC
>JANNTF010000556.1:0-2471 GCA_031403455.1 Alphaproteobacteria bacterium
TGGTCGCCAGGATGTTCGCCAGCGTGTCCTTGTGGCCGCCGCCGGGACGCGGACCGTTCGGGGCGAACATCACGATCGGCGGATGATCCGCGACCGCGTTGAAGTAGCTGAACGGTGCGATGTTGGCGACGCCCGACGCGCCGACCGTGCTGATCCACCCGATCGGCCGCGGCACCACCAGCGCTTTCCACGGATTGTGCCGCAATCCGTGACTTCCCGTGTCTTCGTAGAACATCTGTCACACCGCAGGATCGTATCGCTAAAGCCGCGCAACGCTCATCGAGGAAACGGCATCCCCCGCGCTTCGGGCATCATAGGCCGAGCGCCGCGTGTAGCGAACCGGCCTGGGGAGATGGAGTGAATTCACGATGATCGGGATTGCTTTGTTCGGCGCGGGCGTCATCGGTCGCATCCACGCGCGCAACGTCGCCGCCAATGCGGAATGCGCGCTGCGTTGGGTGGTCGACCAGGATATCGGCCGCGCCGAGGCGCTGACGTCGATCCACGGCGGCAGGCCGAGCGGCAGCATCAACAAGGCGCTCGCCGACGATGGCGTCGATGCGGTGATCATCGGCTCGTCGACCTCCGCGCATTACGAGCATCTCATGGCCTGCATCGCGGCAGGCAAGCCGACCCTGTGCGAGAAGCCGGTTTCCGACGATCTCGACGATGCGCGACGCTGCATCGAGATGGCCGCTCGGGCCGGCATCCCCGTCGCCGTCGGCTTCAACCGTCGCTACGACGCCCATCACCTCGCGGTTCATGAGCGCATCCGGGCCGGCGAGATCGGCAAGGTCGAGATGCTGCATCTCGTGTCGCGCACCAATCCGCCGGCGCCAGCGCCCGCAACAGTCCGCTATTCCGGCGGCATGCTGCGCGAGAAAGGCGCCCATCATTACGACCTCGCGGCTTGGATGGCCGGCGCCGAGCCCGTTGAAGTGTTCGCGGCGGGCGACTGCCTCGTCGATCCCGGCTATGCCGAATTCGGCGACGTCGATACCGCGGTCCTCGCTCTGCGCTTCGACACTGGCGCGCTCGCCACATTCAACTTCAGCCGCCGCGCGGCGCATGGATTCGAGGAGATGATCGAGGTATTCGGCTCGGAAGGCATGATCGAGTCACGACGTCAGCCGGCCCTCGGCGTTGCGCTCTGGAAGAAAGCGACGGTCACGGAAATCGGCCTGCACAGCGGCTGGTACGAGCGGTTCGCCCCCACCTATGCGGACGAGCTGCAGCACTTCCTGCAATTTGCCACCGGCAAGCCGGCCCGCATCGCGACACTGAGCGATGGCGTGCGCGCCCAGGCGGTGGCCGAGGCCGCGATCATTTCACTGCGCCAGGGCGGCATGCGCAGGATCGAGAAGATCTGGTGACGCCGCCGCCGCTCAGGTCGCCAGCCCGGCGCGCACGCGTTCCGGCGTGAAGGGCACGCGGCGGAAGCGCACGCCGATCGCGTCGAAGATCGCGTTGGCGAGGGCGGCACCGGTCGGACCTTGCGAGGCCTCGCCGGTGCCGAGGAATGGCGCGCCGGGGCGATCGATCAGGACGATTTCGACCGGCGGCACTTCGCTGAAGGTGAGGATCGGGTAGCTCGCCCAATCCTCCGAGGTGACGCGCGTGTCGTCGAACTTCACCTCCTCCTTGAGCGACCAGCTCAAGGACTGGATCAGCCCGCCCTCGATCTGGTTGGCCACGCCGTCGGGGCTGACGATGTGCCCGCTGTCGTTCGCCGCCACCGCGCGCAGCACGCGCACGCGACCATTGCGCCGCGTCACCTCGACCTCGAGCGCGACGGCGCAATAGGCCGCGATGTTCTTGTACTGTGCGAAGGCGATGCCGCGGCCGCGGTTCGGGCGCTTCTGCCATTTGTCCCAACCGAAGCGCTCCGCCGCCTGCGTGAGCGCGTCACGTGCACGCGGGTCCTTGAGGAAGCGCAGTCGATAGGCGACCGGATCGACACCGGCCGCGTGCGCGAGCTCGTCGATGAAGGACTCGATCGCGAACACGTTGCCGTAGGCGCCCAGCCCGCGCGTCGACGACACGCGCAGCGGCATCTCGGTGATGAAGTGCGTGACGACGCGATGCCCGGGAAATTCGTAAAGCGCGATCGCGTTGCGGTCGGCGGCGTAGTTGGGCGGGCCGCCATTGGCCGGCACGGGCTGCGCGAAGGGCTTCTCGAGATACTTCGCCGACAGCAGGTTGCCGGGGTTGCCGCTCGGCCGCGTACCGTGCGGCGTCGACCACACATCGAGGTCCCAGTCGAGGACGTTGCCGTCCTTGTCGAGCCCCGCCTTCGTCTTGACCACCATCGCCGAGCCGTAGGGCTCCCAGCGATGCTCGTGGTCGCGCGTGTACTGGATGCGCACCGGCCGGCCCGGCACCGCCTGCGCGAGCAGGGCCGCGTCGGCCGCCGCGTCGTCGGCCATGTTGTGGCCGTAGCAGCCCGAACCCTGACGTGCGCACCGCGCTCG
>JANNTF010000557.1:0-8249 GCA_031403455.1 Alphaproteobacteria bacterium
CGCGCCTCCGCCTGCCACGCCGCGTTGAGCGGCTCGAGATGCGCAATCATGTCCAGCGCCGCGCGCGCCGCGTTGGCGGCATGGTCGGGATCGTCGAGCGGCGCGTTCCAGAACGCCATGATCGCGTCGCCCATGTACTTGTCGATGTAGCCCTTGTGCTCGAGGATCAGCGCCGACATCGGCGTCAGGAAGGCGTTGATGAAGCTGGTCAGTCCCTCGGCGCTCAGCTTCTCCGAGCGCGCGGTGAACCCGCGGATGTCGGAGAACATGATGGTCATGTCGCGTGCGTCACCGCCCAACTTCAGCAGCTCGGGGTGGCGCGCCAGCTCCTCGACCAGCACCGGCGACATGTATTGGCCGAACGTGTTGCGAATCCAGCGCCGCTCGCGCTCGGTGCGCATGAACGCGAGTAGCGAGCCGAGGATGTAGATCGCAAGTCCGGTGATCGCCGGGAATACCGGATCCGCGAGGTAGCCGAGCTGGCGGAACGCCAGCCACGAGGCCACGAAACTGCCGCCCGTCGCCACCCCGCCGCCGACCGCGCACCACAGCGGGCCGAGCCGAGGCAGCAGCACGATGAGCGCGCCGCCCAGCACGACCAGCCAGGCCAGCTCCGCCGCGCGCATCCAGTCCGGGCGTTCGAGATACTGGCCGAGCAGAATCTGCTCGGTGATTCGCGCATGGACTTCGACGCCGGCGGCGACCGGGTTGAGCGGCAGCGCGCGCAGATCCTTCAGCCCCGGCGCCGACGTGCCGACGAACACGATCATGCCGTCGAGCGCCTTATCGGGTAGCTCGCCCGCGAGGATTTTCCACGCCGGCACGAAACGATCCGGGACCGGACCGGTGTCGCGCAGCCACATCCGGCCATCGCGATCGAGCGGCACGACGATGCGTCCGACACGCACCGCATTGAGTCCGGCGCGCTCGCCAAACGCCGTCTGGCCGGACGCGTTGGAGGAGCGCACCACGTACGTCGTCGCGCCCTGCAGCACGCGCAGCGCCTCGATGCTGAGCGCGGGGTAGATCACGGGCTCGGCGTTTGGCGCGCGCATCGCGACGAGCAAGGGGACGCGGCGCACGACCTGGTCGCCGTCCGGGATCATGTTGAAAGACCCTTGACCGGCAGCGGCGGCCTCGATCGCCGGCAGGTTGCTGGTGGCGCCATGAAACACCGGCAGATAGGGCACCGGATCGTCGCCCGCGTAGCTCATGCCCCATTGCACGACCGGCACGCGCGCGCCCGGCTCGTCATGGAAGACGATGCCGACCACGCTGGGAACCGTCGTGAGAATTTCCGCGAAGACCTCGTCGTGATCGGGCAAGCGCGCGAGGAGTTCGGTCAATTGCGGCGCATCCGCGCGGCCGCGCCACATCGACAACAGGCTGCGCGGACTCGTCCGATCGGCCTCGGCGAAGACGATGTCGAAGGCCACCACCGCGGCGCCGCGCTCCTTCAACCGCTCGACGAGTTCACCCACGCGCGTGCGCGGCCATGGCCATTGGCCGTATCGCGTCAGGCTCTCGTCGTCGATGTCGATGATGCGCACGCCCGCGTCTTCCCAGGTCGCGGGCAGGAGGCGCTGGTACTCGTCGAAGGTCGAGTTGCGCAACGACCGCAACAGACCGGGCTCGACGATATTGCCCCAGATCGCCGCCACGAGCAGCAGGAGCGACAGGAGCCAGGCTGGCAAACGCATGTCCCTCTGCTACCGCGCCCGGCGGCGCGAGGCCATGATTTCCAGCTTCCTCGGATGGGTCGCCCGCACGCATCTTGGTGTGTACCCTCGGCCTGATGGATTCGACATCGCCGCCGGGAGACAATCCCGCCCTGGGTCGCAACCGCGACCTCTACCCCTATCTCGCCGCGCGCGTGTGCGTCTCCCTGGCCATGCAGGTCCAGGGCGTCGCTGTGGGCTGGCAAATCTATGAGATCACCGGCGACGCGCTGTCGCTGGGATATGTCGGGCTCGCGGTGTTCCTGCCGACGGCCCTGTTCACCCTGCCCGCGGGCGATGCCGCGGATCGCTTCGATCGTCGCTATCTCGCCGCCGGCAGCTATGCGGTCCAGGCGATCGGCGCGAGCCTGCTGTTCTGGCTCGCCTTCGCCGGCCAAGCGACGCCGCCCGCGCTCTACGCCGTGCTGGCGATCATCGGCACGGCGCGCGCGCTGGCTGGTCCGGCACAGCAATCCCTCCTGCCGTTGCTCGTGCCGGCGTCAGCATTGGCCAGGGCCGTGGCCTGGACCTCCTCGGCGTTCAAGATGGCGATGGTGCTCGGACCGGCACTCGGCGGTGCGTTGCTGGTCATCGGGCCGTCGGTCGCCTACGCCGTCGCCGCGTGCCTGTTCGCGTTCGCCCTCGCGACGATGCTGACGATCCGCACGAGCGGTTTGCGCCACGTCGTCAGCAGCGAGATCTCGCCGATTCGCCGTCTGCTCGCGGGCATCGAATATGTCTGGCGCAAGCCGATCGTGCTGGGGGCGATCTCTCTCGACCTGTTCGCGGTCCTGCTCGGTGGCGCCACCGCGCTGCTGCCGATCTACGCCCGCGACATCCTGGCGGTCGGGCCGCAGGGGTTGGGCGTGATGCGCAGCGCGCCGGCCGTGGGCGCCATCCTGATGGGCGTGTGGCTCGCGGCGCGACCGCTGGAGCGCCATGTCGGGCGCGTGATGCTCGGCGCGGTCGCCAGCTTCGGCATCGCGACGATCGTCTTCGGCCTGTCGACGAGTTTCATGCTGTCGCTGGTTGCGCTCGCGGGCATGGGCGCGGCCGACATGATCAGCGTGCTGGTCCGCCAGACCACGATCCAGCTCGCGACTCCCGACGACATGCGCGGTCGCGTATCGAGCGTGAATTCGCTGTTCATCGGCGCATCGAATGAACTCGGCGAATTCGAATCGGGCGTGACCGCGGCATGGTTCGGAACGGTGCCGGCCGTGATCGTCGGCGGCGTCGGGACGGTGATGGTGGTGGCGATCTGGGCGTGGCGCTTCCCGGCGTTGCGCGGGCTCGACCGGTTCACCGACGTGACGCCACGCTGAAGGCGCCTCAATCGGCGGGCGCCAATTCCTTGATCAGTTCGGGCGCCAGCTTGCGCACTTCGCCCAGCCCCATGCCCTGAGTCAGCCGCGCGTGATAGAGCAGCTTCAGCATGCGCACGTCGCCCGGCGGCAGCTCGAGATGCCGGAATCCGGCCGCGGTCACCGACCAGGTCGCGTTGGACGTGCCCAGCAACCCCATCACCTTGGTCAGCTGCTTGATCACGCAGGCCCGCTGCTCCTCGGCGCTGCTGCGCACGGAAATGCCCACCAGGGCGGCATAGGGACGCTCGGCCGAATTGCGCAGCGTGAGCGCGTAGCAGGGCGCCGAGCCGCGCGCCATGCCGATCATCGTGATCAGGCTCGCGTCGCGCTGGAAGAACGTCGCGAGCTGCGTGCGATAGGGTTCGGTCTGGATGTCGGTGAAAGGCTCGTCGGCCCACACGATGCTCACATTGCCGGCCGCGGTCCCAGCAAGCTGGATGTCGTGACCGGTGATCGCTCTCAGCCGCTCGGTCTGGTCGCGGATGATGGCGAGCGCCGGCTCGGGCGCGGGCATGCCGATGAGGGCGATGCGCACCGGGACCGTCCAGCGCGTGAGCTTCGGCTCATCGGTCAGCGAACCGGAGGTGGACCCCAATCCGACCGTGACGAACGTCGCGACGACCTCGTCGTTGCTCGGCGCCTGGGCGCGAACATCCGGCGACGCGGTCAGCAGACTCCAGAAGACAGCAACAGCAATCCACCGCATGGCTCAGATGTCGACCTCCCAGCAGCCCCGGTTGCGCGTACCGGCGCGCAGAACGCGCCGACGCTCATGCAGGATCAAATCGCCAACGACGGCATTCGGCAAGCCATTCGAGAAATCGGTCCAGCTCTTCCCCGTATCTTGGGAACGATACACCCCGTGATCGGTGGCGAGGAAGACGCGCCGCGTGTTCTTCGGATCGACGACGAGCGCGTTCACCGGTATGTCCGGCAGCTTGCCCGACCGATCGAGCCAGGTCTTGCCGCCGGTGCCGGAGCGGAAGACGTGGCCGGCGCCGAAGCTCGAATAACTCACCCAGATCACCTTGGACGTCGAGCCGATCACGGCGATGTCGCTGATATACCCGGCGCGCGGGCTCTTCAGCGGCGTGACGACGGCATTGGCCCAGCCGCTGGCGGGTTTGGCAATGCGGTAGACGGCGCCGCGCGTCGTTCCGATGAACATCGTGCTCGCATCGATGATCGCCAGGGCGGAGACCAGATCCGGATCCGCCGCGCCGGAACTCGGCAACGCCACTTCCGTCCAACTGCGCCCGAGATCGGGGGAGACGAAGACGGTCTTGCCCGCCTTGGCCACCAGCCGATCGCGCACATCCATCGGCGGATAGAACAAGGCGTCGTAATCATCGGGCGCGGGCGGCGAGACATCGGTCCACTTGAACGCGGACGCGCCACGGGCGGCCGCGCGCTCGATCCAGATCCCGTAATAGGAATGGAACACGATGCCGCCGGATTCCTCGGTGGCGCCGCAATCGCCGCCATCGCCGAGCGCGATCTGATCCCAGCGCGGCGCGGCGCCGAGCGCGAGCGTGCCGTTGTCCTGCGTGCCGCCGACGAGCCAACCATCCTCGCTCTCGAGATGGGCGAGGAACTCGAACTCGGTGATCGACAATCCGGGATTCAACGACTCCCATTTCGTGCCGTTGTCGGGGGAGCGAAACAGGCCGCCATCATTGCAGCAATAGAGCGTCGACGGCGCGCTCGGATCGAAGCGCACATCGTGCATGTCCGGATGGATGGAATCGCCGCTGCTGCGCGAGGAGATGTTCTCCCAACTCCAGCCACCCGCGCCGGCGCGCCGGCCGCGAAAGAGTTCGATCGCGCCCCAGATCACCAGGTTGGGATCGACCGGCGAGACGGTGAGCGCCCAATCGTACCAGGCCTGCGTGACGTCGAGCCGCGGCGGTCCGGATTCGGCGACGAACGCTCCGCCGGCACTCGCGCGCCGCCAGAACACGGCGCTCCGGCCGACGGCGCCAGCGACATAGACGATGCCGGGATTGGACGGTGCGTGGCAGACTTCGAGACGCTGGAACCGGGTTCCCGCGGCGGCGCCGGGCAGGGCAACCCCAGCCCAGGTGCTTCCGCCATTGGTCGATCTCAGGAGGCCGATATCCGCGGCGACCAGAATCTCGGCCGGCTGAACCGGGTTGATCGCCACGTGCCACGTCAGCCCCGCGCGCAATGCCCGCCACGTCTTGCCGCCATCGCGGCTCTCGAACAAGCCCGCAACCGCGGCGACCCAGACATGCAGCGAGTCGGTCGGATCGACCGCGATGTCGTAGATCCCCGTGCCGGTCAACGCCGGCGCCGGCAAATGCTCCCAGGTGGTGCCGCCATCGATCGAGCGCAGCAAGCCGACGCCGAGCGGACTGCGGATATCGCCCTCGCCGGTGCCGGCATAGAGGATGTTGGGCGATCCCGGCGCGACGGCGATGGCGCCCATGGCGGTGGTCGGCATCTGATCGGTCAGCGGCCGCCAGGCGCGACCGCCATCTTCGGACCGCCATAACCCGCCGCCCGCGGTGCACAGGGTCAGCTTGTTGCGATCGGCGTGATCGATGATGACGCCCGAACACCGCCCCGAGACGGCCGGCGCGTTGTTGCCGCCCTTGCCATAGGTCTGACCCCGCGGAATGAGCCGGGGTCCCAATTCGCGCCACACGGACAGTCCGACCGCGGCGGCGATGCCGGGCGCCAGGCGCGTCTTGGCCGCGAAAGCCGGCGCGTAGTTGATCTTCGCGCCCTCGCCCGTGGCGGACTTGCCCGAGCGCGCGGCGCCGGCGCGGCCCTTGACCGAACGTGCCGCAGGCGACGGCCCTCGGGAAGTTTCAACTTCGCCATCGCTGAAGGACGTGCGCGCGATGCCGCGCTGGATCTCGAAATACTGAATGCGACCGAGCGCCTTGCCGGCCGGATTGCGCCGCTTCGCAGCGGCTGAGGCGGTCGCGCGAACCGGATTCTGGGCGCTCGTCTCGTCCATCGGACCCTTCATGATTTTCCCCTCGGGTTAACGTGCGAACGCGGGCATCGATCCGGGCGATGCACGGCAGGTCATTTCTTGCGCGCCTTGCTCGGGCGCGGCGGCGGATCGCGCGGCGGCATCTCGGGCGCATCGGCGCGTTTGGGCGGTCCGAGGCCACGGGCGCGCTCGAACTGGCGCACCCGCTCCATCGCGCGCCCCCCGGGAAACTCCGAACCGGCCGGCCCCTTGGGCTTGCCGGAGGTCGGCTTGGCGGGCGGTTTGCGCATCGCGATCAAGCCAGCGGCGCGCGGCGCGCGGCGCCACGCGCGACGATCGCATCAACCACGAGATCTGACATGGCGAGGCCCCCGGTTTTGCGCGGCGCCTACGGCCGCCGCTCACCAACCATAGTCAACGCATCGGTGGTCGCAAACAACAACGCCGTGACACCCGCTCGACGGGTTCGCAGGGTTTGTTTCCGCGAATCCCGCCTGCGCTCTATATTTGCGAGCTTCCGCTACACCCAGGTCGAGATGTCTGAATCGTCACCGCGCTATCCGTCCCGACAGCGCCCCGTCGTCCTCATCGTGCTCGATGGCTGGGGATATCGGGCGCAGCCGACGGCGGACAACGCGATCCTGCATGCGCGCACACCCAATCTCGATGCGCTGCGTCGGACCTCGCCGCATGCGCTGCTGCATGCGTCGGAACTGCATGTCGGGCTGCCGGCCGGCCAGATGGGCAACTCGGAAGTCGGGCACATGAATCTCGGCGCCGGTCGCGTCGTGATGCAGGAATTGCCCCGGATCGATGCCGCCGTCGCCGACGGATCGCTCGGCCGCGAACCGGCCGTGACCGCCTTCGCCATCAAGGTTCGAAACGCCGGCGGCCGCGCCCATGTCCTGGGGCTGGTGTCGCCCGGTGGCGTGCACGCGCATCAGGATCACGTCGTCGCCTTGGCGCGGAGCTTGAACGCGCAGGGTCTGAAGGTCGTCGTGCATGCGTTTCTCGATGGCCGCGACACTCCGCCACGCAGCGCGCTCGGGTTCCTCGAAAAATTCGCCGCCGACATCGCCGGCCACGCGACGATCGGCAGCGTGAGCGGCCGTTACTACGCCATGGATCGCGATCAGCGTTGGGAACGCGTCGCGCGCGCCTACGAGGTCCTCGTCGACGGCGCGGGGCCAGGCGCCGCCACCTGGCGGGCGGCGGTCGAAGCCGCTTATGCGCGCGGCGAGAACGACGAATTCATCAAGCCGACGAGCTTGCCGGGCGATCACGTCATGCGCGCCGGCGACGGTCTCGTGATGGCGAATTTCCGCGCCGACCGCGCGCGCCAGCTGCTCACCGTGCTGCTCGACCCGGCGTTCCAAGGCTTCGCGCGCAAGCGCGTCGTGCGGTTCAGCGCCGCGCTCGGGATGACCGAGTATTCCCGTGCGCTCAATGCCTTCATGACCACGATCTTCCCGCCGGCCGCGCTCCGCCATGTGCTCGGCGAGGTCGTTGCCCAGGCCGGGCTGAAGCAACTGCGCATCGCGGAAACCGAGAAATACGCGCATGTCACGTTCTTCTTCAACGGCGGCGAGGAGCGCAGCTTCGCCGGCGAGGATCGTGTGATGGTGCCCTCGCCCAAAATCGCCACCTACGATCTGCAGCCGGAGATGTCGGCGCCCGAAGTCACGGATCGTCTGGTCGAGGCGATCGAGTCCGGCGTCTACGATTTCATCCTCGTGAACTACGCGAACTCGGACATGGTCGGACATACCGGCGATTTCGACGCCGCGCGGCGCGCCGTCGAAGCGGTCGATCTGTGTGTGGGCCGCGTCGCCGACGCGGTGCGACGCCAAGGCGGCGCGATGCTGATCACCGCCGACCACGGCAATGCGGAAATGATGACCGATCCCAAGACCGGTCAGCCGCATACCGCGCACACGCTCAACCCGGTGCCCGTTCTCCTGGTGGAGGCGGCGCGGCCGGGACGCAATGCGGCGCTGGGTTTGCGCGACGGCAAGCTCGCCGACGTCGCGCCGACGCTGCTCGAATTGTTGGGCCTCGACCAACCCCGCGAGATGACCGGCCATTCCCTCATCGTCGAGGGCGAGCGCGCGCACACGGACCCCCGGCGGGCGCGCGTCAGACCGCGCCCAGATGTGCGCCCAGCGCCACGCGGCGGCGAGCGGCAGCGTTGCGGGCGCG
>JANNTF010000558.1:0-9152 GCA_031403455.1 Alphaproteobacteria bacterium
AACCGGGCAGTTGTGCTCGATCAGCATGAGCGTCCCGTCAGGAAGCTCCTCCCAATCGCACATGTAGCCCTGCTCGGTCAGAATTGACGCCATGCCGAGCGTCGGAGCGAACCCCAGAAGATCTCTTCCTCGAACAGCGCGCGCGCGTAGTGCGAGAGTCCGACGAACGCCTCGGGGTCCGGCCGCATCATGCTCTGCTGCTGCATGCTGACGAGGACGGCTTCGATCGTCGGAACGAGCTTCAGAAGCGTGATCAGCGCGAGGGCAGGCAGGATCAGGAAATACGCGTAGCGTGCGCGCTGCTTAGACAGCATGGAATGCGGATCCTCGAGGCTCGGGAACGCCGAGACGGAATGCTCCGTCCCGGCGCGCACGCCTGCTCGTCGGTGTCAGGACCGGAACAGCTGGGCCATCTTGTTGTGGGCGTCGACAACCGCCTGCTCCGGCTTCTTGGCGCCAACCACGACTTCGTTGACCGGGGCCGCGAACATCTTCTCGCCGTCGATGACCCCCATTTCGGGGCGACCGAATCCGGGATAGGCGAAGTCGGTTGCGTAGGGCACGACGTTGGTCAACATCTCCTTGAGCAGCCGGTTCTCCTGCACCCTCGGGGTATTGAAATCAGATCTGAAGATGGGCCAGTGCTGACCGGGCGCGGCGCGATACATCGGCTCCATGCGGCCGGGCTGGATGAACCAGCGGACGAATGTCTTGGCCGCCGCCTTGCCCGGGCTGTGCTTCCACACGAACATCGGATTGTAGAATCCGGCCGTGAGCCGCCCCGCAGGCCCCGCCGGACCCTCGAGCACCTCGAGGATGCCGACCTTGTCCACCAGCGCGGGCGCCTCCTTCATGAGGCGGCTGATCAAACCGCCGGTCCCCATGCCGAAAGCGGCGCGGCCCTGGACGAAGAGCGTATGCGGGTCGTCCGTGTTGTAGGCGCCCACACCCTCCGGCGTGACCTTGTGCTTGGTCACGAAATCGGTGAGGTAGGTCAGCGCCCGGACATTCGCGTCCTTGGCCTTGGTGCCGAAGATGAGATTGCCATCCTTGTCCAGGATGCTGCCGCCGGCCTGGAACATGAACGCCATGTAGTAGTGCTGGGCGATGTGAAAATTTCCGGCCGGGAAGACGAGCCCGAAGACGCCGGCCTTGGGATCGTGAGTCGCGATCACGGCCGCCTGGAACTCGTCCCAGTTCTTCGGCGGCTTGATGCCCTTCGCCTCCAGGAGATCCTTGCGATAGTAGATCGCGCGTACATCGAGGTTGTAGGAAACGCCCCAGTATTTATCGCGCCACAGGTATTTCTTGTACGCGTACTCGCTGGTGATGTTGGCGAGGAGCCCGTTGGCCCGCCACTCCTCGATGAGGTCGTCCATCGGCTCCATCTGATCGGCCGCGGCGAACTGAAGCGGATGATAGGAATAGGCCTCGGCGATGTCGGGCATCGCGTTGCCGCGCACGGCGGCCATGAACTTCGGATAGACGAGCGTGCCGGCCACCGGCTCGTTCGTGACCTTGATCGTGGGGTGCGCCTTCTCGAACTCCGCGAGGATGCCCTTCAGCGCCACCTGCAGCTCGGGCGTATTGAGCCGCACCGACCAGAAGGTCAGCGCGGTCTGACCCTGCGCGTTCACGCCGCTCGACGACAGCGCGAACAACCCGCCAAGGCCGAGAGTCAACGCCTCGCGCCGGCCGGCTGGACCAGCCTGCGCGACAACGGATGCGCACGACACGTCATCGGTTTGATTATCCAGGGCCGGCATCTCGTATTCGTGAGTCATGTGATCTCCTCCCGCGAGCTGCGTGGCGTCAGGAGCGTCGCGAGTCCGAACTCCGCGCCACCAGCTCGTCGCGAGACGTAGCACGCCGATCCCGACATTTTTCGTAGTTTCTGATACCAAGTGCGTATCGAGAACGGGGCGCGCCGTGGACTTCAAGCAGATCCAGACTTTCGTCGCTCTCGCCGAGACGCTGCATTTCGGCCACGCCGCCCAGCAGCTCGGCATCGCGCAGCCGCATGTCAGCCGACGCATCAAGCGGCTCGAGGAGGATCTCGAAGCGCGGCTCTTCCACCGCGACAAGCGCAATGTCCGGCTCACCGAGGCGGGCGAGGTCCTTCTCGCCGAAGCGCGCGTGCTGCTGCGTGACGCGCAGCGGGCGAAGGAGCATGTGCGCGAAAGCGCGCAGGGCCGGCGCGGACGGCTCAAGGTCAGCCTGGTCACCTCGGCGATGCTTGGCGTCCTGCCGTCGATCCTCGAGGAGTTCCGGCGCGGCAATCCCGAGGTGCATCTGTCGTTCCAGGAACTGGCGTCGGGAACGCAGCTCGATGCGCTGCGCCACAGCATCGCCGACGTCGCCTTCCTCCATCCGCCGATGCGCGTTCCGGACGGGCTCGATCAGCTGGTGCTGGAACGCAATCGACTCGTCGCGGTGCTGCCCAACAACCATCGTCTGGCGCAGCGTCCGAGCATCGACTTGCGCGAACTCGCCACCGAGCCATGGATCATGATGCCGCGCGCCGAGAGCGCCCCGATCCATGATCGCGTGATCGCCGTGTGCCGCCGGTCGGGCGTCACGCCGCGCGTCGTGCATGAGGCCGGGCACATCTACGCCCGGCTTGGCCTGGTGGCGGCCGGGTTCGGCGTCCATCTGCTGCACAATGCGTGGCAGAAGGTGCCGTTTCCGGGCGTGGTCTATGTGCCGTTCGAGCCGAGCGCCACGATCCGTCTCGCGTGCTATTGGCGCCGCCGCGATCCCAATCCGATGCTGCGCGGGTTTCTCGACGTGGTGCGACGCCGACGCGGCCAGGGCCAAGGTGACCCGTTACCGGCAGGCCTGGATCCGTGACTTCGTATCCAATCCGGCGCGCGCGCCGTGGACAGAGCCTGCCGCGGCGAAGCGGCAGGCTCTGATTCGCCTTCAGACCTTGCGGCGACTGCGCAGCGCCCGCAGCCCGAGCAGCGCCGCGCCGAACAGCGCCAGCGTGGCGGGAACCGGCACCGGATTCTCCGCGCCCTGCGGACCCGGCGTGTAATCGACTGTCAGGCTCTGGATCTTGAAGCGGTCGATGGCGGAGTCGATGGCGGTGCGGCGGTCATTGTCGATCCCGCCGACGCCGAACAGCAGCGTGTTGCCGACGCCGCCGAGGATGTCGACATTGCGCGCATGCGCCGAGAGCGAACTGAAATCATCGAAGCCGACCAGGCCGAGACTCAGATTGCTCAGCGCGAGGGTATCCAGGTTCGCGTTCCCCGATGTGCCGATGAAGTAGCTCGCGTCACGGTCGTAGATGCCATACGGATTGATGCTCACATTCGTCGGATCCACCGTCGCGCTGAGGCGAAACAGGATGAAGTCGCGAGCGTTGTCGTTGTCGAGCTGATGCGCCGGGCTGCCGCAGCCCGTCCCTTCGCTGCGGTTGCAGACGCCGAGACCATAGCCATTGAACCAGCCGGTCTGGGACGACTGCAGCGCGCCACTGCCACCCGTGGTCGACCACGACGTCACGGTCAGCGTCAGGCCGCCATTCGTGTAGGTGCGGACATTGCCGTAGCTGTTGCCGACATTGGTGCCGCCGGAGGTCAGGAAGTTGAACGTGACGGGCGCGGCGGATGCGGGGGCCGTGACGGCGATGGCTGTGGCAAGTGTGAGAGCGGCGGCGGCGAGCTTGAGCGAGTGGAAGACCTGGAACGACATGAACGCGGAACTCCTGACGGATTTGATCCCCTCCGTCTCGTTGCGAGATAGAAAGCAAGCGCTGGGCCAAGTGTGCGCGATCAGTGGCTTGCGCCGGGTTAATCGTGGCGCCATGCGGCTTAAGCAAAATCGGCCGACGGTTAACTCGGCGCTTTCGCTCGGCCGTCGCGTTGGTCACACTCCGCGCCATGGATCTCACCTCCGTCGAACGCGACATGCTCGCAGGCCGCGATGGGCCGGCGAAGCAGCGCGCCATGAAAGGGCTCGTCCAACTCGGTCGCGCCTTTGGTGCGCCGCGCTTCGTGGAGATCGGCTACGCGCATATCCATGCCGGCATGGCGCTCTATCTCGAGGATGTCGAGCTGATGGAGGAGCTCGCCGCCATCGACGCGAGGATGGTCGTACCCGCCTCGGTTAACATCGCCAATGCCGATACGGTTAACTGGCGTCAGACCGGCGCACCGGAATCTCTCGTGCGGCTGCAGCGGCGCGCGAGCGGCGCGCACGCGAAGCTGGGCAGCGACTGCACCTTCACCTGCACGCCCTATTGGGCCGGCCACTGGCCGACCTGGAACACGCACATGACGTCGATCGAATCGACGGTCACGATCTTCTGCAACTCCGTGCTCGGCGCGAAGTCGAATCGCGACGGATTTTTCGCGGTCTATGCCGGCATGACCGGACGCTATCCGCTCTTCGGCTATCATCTCGACGACAACCGGCGCGGCACGATGCTGTTCGAGATCGATGCGCGGCTCGGCGGCAGCAGCGATTTCTCCTGCCTCGGCTTTCTTGTCGGAACGCAGGTCGGCGACGGCGTTCCCGTCATCTCAGGCCTCGCGCGCCGGCCAACGCTCGACGAGCTCGACGCGCTCGGCGCGGGCATTGCCACGTCGGGCGGCGCATCGATGTTCATCGTGCCCGGCGTGACTCCGCCCTATGGCGATCTGCCGGCCGCATTCGGCGGTCAGGCGATCCCGGCACCCATGCGCGTGACACGCGCCGCCATCGACGCGGTCTACGCGCGCTACCGCGACGCGCATGACGCGCTCGACATCGTGCATCTCGGCTGCCCGCATGCCTCCTACGAGGAGATGAAGCACTATGCGCGGCTGCTCGCTGGCCGGCGCATCGTCGAGGGGCTCGAGCTGTGGATCACGGCCAGCCGGAATGTGCGCAATGCCGCCGCCGAGGCCGGCATCGTCGCGACGCTCGAGAGCGCCGGCGCGCGCGTGATCTCGGACACCTGCCCGATGTCGTGCCATTTTGCGCGCACGGTGTCGCCCGACCCGAAGCTCGGCATCGTGCCGCCGCGCCTGCGCGCCATCGTCGTCGACTCCGCCAAGCAGGCCAAGTACGTGCGCGACATGATCCAGTGTCCGGTGCTGCTGACCGGCACCGAGGAGGCCGTCGAGACCGCGTTGACGGGTCGCTTCGTGGCGCGACGCACGCCATGAGTCGCGTCGTTGTTCGCGGCGTCGTCGACGGCCGCGCGCGCGGCCCGGCGTTGATCTCGCGCGAGGCGATCAGCTTCCTCGGCGATGTCGACATCCGCAGCGGCACGATCGTCGGCGACGTCCCGAGCGTGAAGGGTCGCACGCTCGGCGGCACCGTGCTCGTGATGCCCTACACGCGCGGATCGGCCGGCGCGTGGCGATTCATCTATCAGCTCTTCAAGCACGGCACGGCGCCCGTCGCGATCATCACCGGCACGCCGCCCGATCCGTCCGTCGTGCAAGGCGCGATCCTCGCCGGCATCCCCGTCGCCTGCGATTTCGATACGGCACAGCTCGCCGAATTGAGCGACGGTGTCATGGTTGAGGTCGTCGTCGCTGATGAACGCGCGACGATTCACGTCGACGACAGCGCGGTTGTGACTCCCCGTTGACGCATACGACGACTAGGTTGCGCCGATCATCGTGAAACCAGCGCAGCGCATGTCGCGCGTCGCCGCGAGTGGGTGGAGAACAGATCAATGGGCATGTTCAGCTTCATCAAGGAAGTCGGCGAGAAACTCTTCGGCGGCGGAAAGACCGTTGCGCAGGCCTCGAACGAAGAGGTCGCAACGGCGCTGACGGCGAAGGTGAAGGAACTCGGCCTGAACACCGACGGCATGGCGATCGCATTCGAGAACGGCCAGGTCACGCTGAAGGGCAACACGGCCGACCAGGAAACGCGCGAGAAGATCATCCTGGCGATCGGCAACAACGAAGGCATCGCCGCGGTGAGCGAGGAGATCGTCATCCATACGCCCGCGCCGCCGGCGCGGTTCTACACCGTCGCGAAGGGCGACAATCTCTCCAAGATCTCGAAGGCGCATTACGGCGACGCGAACAAGTACAACAAGATCTTCGAGGCCAATAAGCCGATGCTCAGCCATCCCGACAAGATCTATCCTGGCCAGATGCTGCGTATCCCGGAGTGAGCGCACGCGCACGGGCGTAGCAAGGGGGCCGGTGGCGACACCGGCCCTTGCCTTATCCAGCGCGCCCGTTCAGGCGAAGCCCCGTTCAGGCGAAGCGTTGCGCGCGATACGGTGCTGGATCGATGCTCGGCTTTCGCCCGACGATGAGATCGGCGAGCAGCCGCCCGGTCATCGGTGCGGAGATCAGGCCGACATGTCCGTGGCCAAAGCCGTAGAAGGCGTTGGCGACGCGGCTCGCCCGACCGACGACCGGCAGCGAATCCGGCATGCTCGGTCGAAACCCCATCCAGCGGCTTACCCGGGTCTCCGGAATTTCCTTTGCCAGGCGGGGATACATCTCCTGAAGCTGCTTCACCAGCGTATCGGCGCGCGACCAGTTCGGCGCCGCGTGCAGGCCGCCGAACTCCACCGTGCCCGCGGCGCGCAAGCCCATCTCCATCGGCGTCGCCACGAACTTGCCTTCGAACGCGGTCGTCGGCGTGCGCGGCCCCGCC
This sequence comes from Alphaproteobacteria bacterium, assembly GCA_031403455.1. GTDB lineage: Bacteria > Pseudomonadota > Alphaproteobacteria > CACIAM-22H2 > CACIAM-22H2 > CAIOSQ01. Next base: position 6,619 of record JANNTF010000558.1, read on the forward strand.
TCTGGATCCTTGATGACCACGTGATAGCCGCGCTCGGTGTCGAGCGGCACGCGATCGCCGAGTGCTGCCGCGAGCTCGCGTGACCACGCGCCTCCGGCGATCACGAACATGTCGCCCGGCGCATCGCCATGATCGGTATAGGCCAACGTCACGCGGCCGCCTTCGACCTTGAATCCCGTCACCAGCGCGCGCTTCAGCGCGCCGCCGCGGCGCACGACATGTTCGACATAGGCGCGCGTCAGGCGCAGCGGATCGCCGCAATGCCCGTTCTCCTGGATGAGACGCGCGCGGACATAGCCGCGATCGAGCTCGGGCTCGAGCTGGCGCAGATCGTCGAAGCCGAGTTCGTCGACCGTCACGCCCTCGCTCTGGCGCAGCGCCATGGCGGCCGCGTCCTTCGCGAAACCGGCGTCACTGCGATAGACATGCACATGGCCGACCTTGTGGATCAGGTCCTCGGCGCCGGCCGCGCGCGCCAGTTCACGATGCATGTCGACCGTCGGCCCGACCATCGGCCGCAAGGCACGCGCGATCTCGGCGACACGCTCCGGCGTCCCCGCGCGCACGAAACGCCACAGCCACGGCGCGATCACCGGCAGGTAGCTCCAGCGGATGGTCAGCGGCCCCATCGGGTCGAACAGCCAGCGCGGCACCTGCGCGAGCGTGCCCGGCATGGAGACCGGAACGACGGATGACGCGTTGAGACATCCGGCATTGCCCAGCGATGCGCCTTCGCCCGGTCCGCCCTTGTCGATCAGGGTGACGCGATACCCGTCGCGCTGCAGATAGATCGCCGCGCAGGCGCCGACGATCCCCGCCCCGATCACCACCACGTGCTTGCCGCTCATGCGCTTCCCCCGAACATGTCGCCGGACCTTGCGAGACGGCGGCCGCCACGGCAAGCCCTCATCCGGGGACGGCCGAGCAGATGAAATGCGCGTCGGTCGGTTGCCGTCCCGCGCCGTTGATGATCGTGATGTCCTGCGGGCACGCCGAGAAGATCATCCAGAGATCCATCTCGGCACGAAAGCTGATGGCGTCCGACGGTCGCGACGACGGCGGCTCGCGCCGGATCGAGCCATCGGCATGGATCGGAATGTTCATAAACAGATTGAGCGGCGCCGGCGTCATCGGCAGCCACAGCCCCTCAGCGCGCAAGGCGGCGTGGAGATTGTCCTCGCAATTGTCGTGATAGCCCGTGACGCCGAGCTCGCGGTAGATCTCGATGTTGCAGGCGCAGAGCAGCGTGTCGTGGGCGCCCGGCGTCGTATCGGCGATCACCGTCAGCATCGGACGGCGACGCGTCGAGACGAAGACGAGTCCGACCTGAATCGCCCAGCGGCTGTTGATCGAGCGCGTGTGCTCCATCGACATGTACTCGCGCGTATCGGCCGCGCTCACCGCCCAGGTATCGAGCACCTGAGAGCCATGGGTGTTGATCACGCGGATCTGCTGGCCCTTGCGGAGGCGTACGGCCTTGCCGTGGCGCGCGGGAATTGTCTGGAGCGTCTCGCTCGATGGTGGCATGGGCGACATCCTCTCTCGATCCACGGCAGAGTGCCGATCCTGCCCAGCCGGGGCGACGGCCAGCAATGGGGTACGCGCGTTGGAACTCTCTTTCGATAAGCTCGGCTATTCGCTCGCCCTGATCGGCGATCATGCCGAGGGCTTCGCCGACACGACGCTGCTGGTCGTCTGGCTCGCCGCCGGATCGATTCTGCTGAGCTGGCTGTGTGGCATCACCGCGGCGCTGATGGAGGAATCGGGCTCGCGCTGGCTGGTCGGTCCGGCGCGGTTCTACGTTTGGTTCGTGCGCGGCACGCCGACGCTGATCCTGATCTTCCTGGTCTATTTCGGATTGCCGCAATTCGGGCTGCGCATGTCGCCTTATTGGGCAGGGATCCTCGCGCTCGGCGTCAACAGCGGCGCCTTCGTGGCCGAGATCGTACGCGCCGGCATCGTCGCGATACCGCGCGGACAGCGTGAATGCGGCCTCGCGCTCGGTCTCACCTGGTGGCTGTCGATGCGTCTCGTTGTGATGCCGCAAGTCTTGCGCTCGATCATTCCGCCGCTCACCAACGAGGCAATCACGCTGCTGAAAAACACGTCACTGCTCTCGACCATCACGGTGTTCGAACTGACGCTCTTCGCGCAGACCGCGATCGCGCGCACTTTTCGGCCTTTCGAGTTCTACATCGCCGCAGCGTTGATCTACTTGGCTCTCACCGCCGTGATCGCGCGCACCTCGCGCTGGCTCGAGCAACGTTACGGGCTTAGGATCTGATCTCCACCACAGGAGGGGAACATGACTCTGCAGTCTCTGTTGTCACAGACGGCGCCGCGGCTCGCGGCGGCGCTCACGCTCACCGCATGCATCGCGCTCGCACCGCTCGAACGCGTTCACGCTCAGGCTTTGGAACTGATCAAGCCCGGCGAAATCTCGGTCGCTACCGAAGGCACGTTCCCACCGTTCAGCATGACCGATGCGCGCGGCCAGGTGGATGGGCTCGAAGTGCGCGTGATGCGCGAACTCG